>JBOFZC010000149.1:0-14849 GCA_051654985.1 Rhabdaerophilum sp. | reverse complement strand
TGAACCGGGCTGTCGATCTCATCGCGAACAAGGAAGCTGGCGGCGCGCGCCGCTTCGGGCGGGCCGGTGGCGCGCCCACAGGCAAGATTCTCGGTGCTCATCCCGATGGCGGCGATGTCACCCTGCTCGATGGCCGCTACGGCGCTTATGTGAAATGGGGCACGGTGAATGCCACCATCCCTAAGGACGCCGACAAGGATGCCCTGACGCTCGAAGCCGCGCTCGGCATCATCGCCGCGCGCATCGAGGCGACCGGCGGCGTGAAACCCGCGAAGAGCAAGTTCAAGAAATCCACCGCTAAAAAAGCGCCTGCGAAAAAAGCAGCGCCAAAGGCGAAGAAAGGCTGATCAGCGCAATCTGTCATTCCCGACGTGTCGGATGAAATCCGCAACGGGCGGGAATCCATCTTCGTCGCCGTTGGATATTGATTCCCGTCTGATGCTGTCGCATCGCCGGGAATGACAGGGTGAGATCACACCGCTACCCTCTCTCCAAGAGAAGGGATTCGCTCATGCTCGAAGGCTTTGCCGCGCTGATTGTTCTGCAACTCGCTGGCGAAGTCATTGCCGGGCTGACGCGAGTTCCCATTCCTGGCCCGGTCATCGGGCTTGCTCTGCTCGTAGTCTATGCGCTTTGGCGCGGTGGTGTGCCGCCAGCGATCGAGCAGGCGGGTGATGCCCTGCTGAAACATCTTTCCTTGTTGTTCGTGCCCGTCGGTGTCGGGTTGATTGCCTTTGGCGACAGATTGCTTGCGGAGGGACCACGGCTGATCGCCGTGCTCGTGCTCTCGACCGCGCTGACCATGATTGTCACCGCCCTCGTGTTCCGTGCCCTTGCCCGCAAGGAAGACGAATGATGCGGAAAATCTCCGACCCCTCCCAATTCTGGATCTACCTCGCCGAACAGCCGCTGTTTTTTCTCGTTTTGACCGTGCTCGCTTACCTTGTCGGTGACCGCCTTTCGAAAGCCAGCGGACGGCATCCGCTCGCGAACCCGGTGCTGATCGCGATCGTTCTTGTCGGCGCGGTGCTGATCGCGACGAGCACCCCGCATGCCCGCTATTTCGAGGGCGCGCGTTTCGTGCATGTTCTGCTCGGCCCCGCGACGGTGGCGCTCGCGCTGCCCATCATCCGCCACCGGGCGCTGATCCGCCGGCAATGGCGGGCTATTCTTGGTGCGATCGTGATTGGTGCCGGCGTGGGAATCGCCAGCGCCTCGGGCCTTGCGATCCTCACCGGGCTATCTCCCGAAACGGTGGCTTCGCTTGCGCCGAAAAGTGTGACAGCGGCAATCGCGATGGGCATTTCCGAGCAGCTGGGCGGCACGCCGCCGCTCACCGCCGTTTTGGTGATCTCGACGGGAATCTTGGGCGGTATTCTCATCACGCCGCTGATGAATGTGATCGGTGTGAAAGATTACGCAGCGCGTGGCTTTGCCGCGGGGCTTGCGGCGCACGGAATCGGCACCGCGCGCGCCTTGCAGGTGAACGAGAAAGCGGGTGCGCATGCGGCTTTGGCGATGGGCCTGAACGGGCTTGTGACTGCCCTGCTTGCGCCATTGCTGCTTGCATTGTTGTTGCGATGAATGGCCTTCCAGCATCCACCTCGCCATGCGAAAGGGAATGAATGTCCCGCCGCCCTAAAACCGCTCAAGCTCATGCCCTGCCTTCGCGCGAGGACGTTCTTGCCTTTCTTGCGAAAGCGCCGGATCGAGCCGGGAAAAACGAGATCGCTCGGCATTTCCGGCTGAACGCCGCAGAACGCGTGAATCTCAAGCGCATGCTGAAAGAGATGCAAGATGCGGGCTTGCTCGAAAAGCGCCAACGTCGTCTCACCGCCAAAGGCCATCTCGGCCCTGTTGTGATGGCGGAAATCACGGGACGCGATCCCGATGGCGAATTGCTCGCCATCCCTTCAGAATGGAACGAAGCGCGTGGCGAACCGCCGGTGATTATCGTGGTGCTGCCGAAGCGCAGCGGGCGCGATGCCCTGCCGGCTCCCGGCCCCGGTGATCGCGCGCTTCTGAAAATCGAACCGACCCACGACGAAGAAGGCCCGGCTTACGAGGGACGCATCCTCAAAATGGCATCGCGCCCCGCCAAGCGCATGCTCGGCGTGTTCCGTGCGATGCCCGATGGTTCGGGCCGTGTCGTGCCGGTCGATCGCAAGGGTCAGGGCCGCGAAGTGCGGATCAGTGCCGATCACGATGCGAAAGACGGTGATCTCGTCAGTGTCGATATGCATGATCGGCCCGGCCTCGGCCTTTCCGGCGGGAAAATCCGTGAGCGGCTGGGATCGCTGAAATCCGAGCGGGCCGTGAGTCTCATCGCGATCCACAATCACGAAATCCCGTATATCTTCTCCGAAACCGCACTTGCCGAAGCTGCCGCTGCGAAAGAACCCACGCTCGAGGGACGCGAGGATTGGCGTGCCATCCCGCTCATCACCATCGACCCGGCGGATGCCAAGGATCACGACGATGCGGTGCATGCGCAAAACGATCTCAACCCCGCCAATTTCGGTGGTTTCATCCTGCATATCGCGATTGCCGATGTCTCGGCCTATGTGAAAGCGGGTTCGCAGCTTGATCGCGAGGCGCGTTTGCGCGGCAATTCGGTCTATTTCCCCGATCGCGTTGTGCCCATGCTGCCGGAGCAGATTTCGAACGATTTGTGCTCACTGAAACCCAACGTCAATCGCGCCGCGATTGGCCTCAAGGTCGTGATCGACCAGCACGGCATGCGCCGCAGCCATTCGTTCCATCGCGTGCTCATGCGCTCGGCTGCGAAAATCGCGTATCCGCAGGCGCAGGCGGCGATGGATGGCCGACCGGATGACGCAACCGGCCCGATCCTCGAGCCGATCCTGAAGCCACTCTATGGCGCCTATGCCGTGCTGAAAGCGGCGCGAGAGGCGCGCGAACCGCTTGATCTTGACTTGCCCGAGCGCAAGCTCGTGCTCGATGCGCAGGGTCTCGTGACCGATGTGATCATCCCGGAACGGCTGGATGCGCACAAGTTGATCGAAGAATTCATGGTCCTCTCGAACGTTTGCGCGGCAGAAACTTTGGAGAAAGCGCAAATCCCCCTGCTTTATCGCGTGCATGATCAACCGAGCATGGAGAAGATGCAGGGCCTGCGTGATTTTCTCGATACTGTCGGCATCACGCTCGCAAAACAGGGGGCGGTGCGACCCAACCTCTTCAACCGCATTCTCGAGCGGGTGAAAGATACCCCGAACATGGTGCTGGTGAACGAGATCATCCTGCGCTCACAATCCCAGGCCGCTTATGACCCTGAGAATATCGGGCATTTCGGCCTGAACCTGCGCCGTTACGCGCATTTCACCTCGCCGATCCGCCGCTACGCCGATCTCATCGTGCATCGCGGGTTGGTGCGCGCCTGCGCACTGGGTGAAGGCGGGTTGGGCGAAACCTCGCCCGACACCATGAAGCGGCTCGGCGAGGACATATCAGCCTGCGAGCGCCGCGCGATGGCGGCCGAGCGCGAAACGGCCGATCGACTCATCGCGCAGTTTCTCGCTGAACAGGTCGGTGCCAGCTTTGCGGGCCGGGTCACCGGCGTCACGCGCGCTGGGCTGTTTATTCGGCTCGATCGCACGGGTGCGGATGGCCTCGTTCCGATCTCGACTCTGGGCGAAGAGCGCTTCGTGCATGACGAAGCCGCGCACGCGCTTGTCGGCCAGCGCACCGGCGAGAGCTTCCGGCTTGGCGATCAAGTCAACGTGAGATTGGTCGAAGCCCTACCCTTTGCGGGGGCTCTGCGCTTTGAAATGTTGAGCGAAGGGCGTTATGTAAAGGTCAGCCGCGGCCGATCGCGGCTTCGTCCGAGCGATGATGATCGCAACCGGCGAATGGGTCGCCGGCCTCAACAGGGTGGGCGCAACCGCGATGATCGCCCCAGGCGCGAAGAGCCGCGCGGTGGCGATTTCCGCTTCGAGGATGAATGATGAGCGAATGGACCAATCGTGTCGCCCCGGCGCGCGAGGAGCGCAGCTGGAAACAGGCGATGTCTCGCAGCTTCCGCTGCCGTTGCCCGGCCTGCGGCGAGGGCCGGATTTTCGGAAAATTTCTGAAGGTCGCACCCCAATGCGAAATGTGCGGGACCGAGTTTTCGGGCCATCGTGCTGATGATCTCCCGCCTTACATCACCATGATGATCGTCGGGCATATCGTTGTACCCCTCAACCTGATGTTCGAACGTGGGGCAGAATGGCCTTTGTGGTGGCATATGGCGCTCTGGCCCACCCTCGCGCTGCTGCTGACCCTCGCGCTCATCCAGCCCGTTAAGGGTGCCACAATCGGCTATCAATGGGCCTTGCGCCTGCATGGCTTTGATCCGGCGGGTGATCCGCACGAGAAACCTGCAGCACTCTGATGCCTGGCCTGCCGCCGCCTGCTGAACGCCTTGAACTGCTTTCGCAGGAGGCACGCAAACACGCGGGCAAAACCAAGCCGCCTGTTGACGCGGCAACCCTGATCTTGCTCGACCACTCCCGCGCCGAGCCGCGCATGCTGATGGGTCGGCGGCACGCAAACCATCGCTTCATGCCGGATGTCTTCGTCTTTCCCGGTGGGCGCTCGGAGATAGGCGACAATCGGATGCGCGAGTCCAGCCCATTGGCTTTGGAAACGCTCGAAGCCCTGATGCTCGCAAGCCCGCGTGCCAACCCCTCCCGCATGCGCCGGCTGGCTTTGGCTGCGATCCGAGAGACGTTTGAGGAAACCGGGCTCGTGATCGGCCAGAAGGGCGATGCTCCCGCCAATCTCAATGGCCCTTGGGCTGATTTCGCGGCCACAGGCCACTTGCCCGATCTTTCCGTGCTGAACTATATCGCCCGCGCAATCACGCCGCCGCGCCGGCCGAAACGCTTTGACACGCGGTTTTTTGTGGCAGATTCCAGCACGGTTGCGCATGAAGTCCCAGGCATTGTTACGCCCGAGAGCGAGCTCACCGAACTCGCCTGGCTCACGTTTTCTGAAACCGAGAAGTTGCCGTTACCGGTCATCACGCGCGTGATGCTCGGCGAGCTGAAAACGTGGCTTGATGCCACGGAAAAGCAGGAAAAGGCCCCTATCCCGTTCTATTTCGAGCGTTACGGGCGCATGCAACGCGTGCTACTTGATCAGAAGGGCGCAGCAGGAACCGGGCCGCTATAGCCCGGGAAGGGCTGGATTTTCGTCTCTTTCGGCACTGTGAACAAGGCAGCGTTTTGAGGCTGTCGCACCACGCGTTGCGCGAGCACGTCGCCATTCGGGCCCCGGAACTTCAGCGGCACACCATCATTGGCAATGCAAGCCGGGCTGCCATTGATCGTGGCTTCACGGCATGATTCGCCAGCGATCATACGGGTGGCATCACTTGGCAAAACGCGTTGGCTGGATATCGCGGCATCACGTCGCCCGAACACGCCGCGCCGTCCTTCGGCGACCATGAGCAGCATGTCCCCTTGCGGGAAATTGATCAGCATGGCTTGCGCAGAGCCATCGAGCGTCTCGAGGCGAAGGATTTGCCGCGCTGCGAGATAGCGCATGCGGATCGACTTCCCGTCATTGGGTTGAATAGCATCGATCTCGAAATCGGCGCGGCCGAACAGCTGAAATCCGGAGGTCTGCGCGAATGTCGTCACGACACCGGCGATAAGCCCGAGCGCAAGAGCCAAGAGATGAAACAGGCCGGATTGTCGCATTTTCCCCTGCTTGCTTGCGAATCGTTGCTAAAGCTACCATGCCGACAATCATGGATCAGCCCACCCGCCAAGAAACGCAACAAATGCGTGTCATCGTCTCGGCGGTCGCGATCGTCACAATGGTCGGCGTTTCGCTCAGCGTGCTCGGCCCCCTGCTCGCGCTGGAAATGGAGCGTTGGGGCACGCCCTCGACTTTGGCCGGCCTCACAGCCACCATCGCTGGCCTCGGCAATATTCTGATTGTCGCACTCGCGCCGCGTCTTGCTGCTCGGATCGGGGTGAAAAGACTTGTCGGCTTAGCAATCATAGCCGCGAGCCTGTTGCATTTCGCCTTCTGGCTTCTGCCATCGTTGATTGTCTGGGCCTTGTTGCGCTTCGTGCTTGGCGGCGTGATCGGGCTACTCTTTGTGCTCTCGGAGTTCTGGATTGCTTCAGCGGCTGACCCGCAACGGCGCGGCGTGATCATGGGCGCCTATGCGACCGCACTCGCCATTGGTTTTGCTCTGGGGCCACTCATTCTCGCAGCCACGGGCACAACCGGCCCCATGCCCTATGCTGTCACGAGTGTGCTGATCCTGTTCGGGGGATTGCCGCTGTTCTTCATGGGCAATCAAGCCGCCGAAATTCACGATCAAGCCCGCACGACAGTGATCTCTTTTGTGCGCCTTGCACCGCAGGCCATGCTCGCTGCCTTGGCGGTGGGCGCAATTGAAATCGGCGCGTTCACGCAGCTCTCGATCCATGGATTGCGCGTGGGATTGAGCGAAACCAGTGCGGCGATGTTGCTGACCGCGATGGCGATCGGCAACATCATCCTGCAATTGCCGATCGGTTGGTTGGCTGATCGGATGGACAAGCCCTTCTTGATGCTGGTGATCGCTTGCCTGGCCACATTGTGTGCGATCGGGTTGATCTTCGCTGGAGCGTCGATCCTCGCATTGTGGGGCTTGATCATCGCGATTGGCGGACTTGTAGGCTCACTCTATGTCGTGGGACTGGCGTATCTTGCCGGGCGCTTTGCAGGGGCCGACCTCGTTTCGGCCAATGCCGCTTTCATCATCCTCTGGTCTGTCGGGCAGATGGCCGGGCCGCCATTCGTCGGAGCAGGCATTGATTTCCTCGGCAGTCGTGGTCTGCCGATGAGCTTTGCAGTGCTTCTGGGGCTTTACGCGCTCTTCGCGCTTTGGACACTTCGCAAAAGCTCGTTCACTCGATGATCTTTCCGGCTTGACTTCTGCTGCGCTTTTCGCGATACGACCCCCCTGTCGCGCCGGGCCCGCTTCGCCCGGTCTTTTCGTTTTCATATCCCGGTTGACGGCGCTTTCGCCGCTCCGTTTCCTACAGGTGAGATCATGGCCAAGGCCGCCACCATCAAGATCAAGCTACTCTCGACGGCTGATACCGGCTATTTTTACGTGACGAAGAAGAACGCTCGCACCGCCACCGAGAAGCTCTCGTTTAAGAAATACGATCCGGTTGCCAAGAAGCATGTCGAGTTCAAGGAAACCAAGATCAAGTGATCTCGACCTTTCTCGCTTTCTGAAATCAGGCGCCTTCCGGGCGCCTTTTTTATTGCGAGATCAGGGTGTTTGAGGCGGTTTTTGAGATTTTGATTCAAACATGAAAAGGGCCGGCGCACATTCGGTCGAGGAGGCAACCTTCCCCGAACACGCGACCGGCCCAACCCATGAGGACCCAGGAGATGCGGCGGACCTGAGCAACCCTCGCGGGGTCCGGGCGCGCACAATGCAAGCATCGAATCGCGCGACCCGAATGTGTTGACGGGGAGATTATACCCGCCCACCCTCAAGGCAAGCCGGGTTCGAAGGCTGAGATGCCTCAGGCCGCGAGCTTCACCTGATTGCGGCCGGATTTCTTGGCGTCATAAAGCGCCTCATCGGCCATCTTGAACAGGCGATCGGGACTATCGAAGCCCTCTCCAGCGGTGGCGACACCAATCGAAACCGTGACTTCGATGGTCTTCTGACCCTTATGGATCGAAAACGGCGTCTTCCCGATACCCGTGCGGATGCGTTCAGCGACACGGCTTGCCGCAAAGCTCTCCGTGTCGGGCATCACGATCACGAATTCCTCGCCGCCAAAGCGCGCGACGATATCGATGCCGCGCACCACCTTGCGCAGGCGATCCGCGCATTCGCGCAGCACTTCGTCGCCGGCATCATGGCCGTGCGTGTCATTGATCCTCTTGAAGTGGTCCATATCAATCACAAGCAGCGAGACCGCCGCTCCGCGCGCCACGCCATCATTCAAAAGGCTCGAGAGATGCCCATGGAAATAGCGCCGGTTGTGCAGTTTCGTCAGGGGATCGACGATGGCGAGTTCCATCGATGCCTGGAGATTCTCGCGCAGGCGTTCCTGATAGCGCTTCTTGCGCACTTGGGTTGAGATGCGCGCGACGAGTTCGTTCCGGTCGATCGGCCGGATGAGATAATCATGCACGCCCATATCAAGCGCGCGCAGCACGCGGGCATCGTCGGTCGTTTCCGCGAGCACAACAATCGGGAGATTGCGCAGTTTATCCTTCGAGCGGACCTGCGACACCAGCCGGAGCGGATCGACACCTTGCAAACCGAGGCTCAGAACCAGGCAATCATAGGCATTGTCTGCAAGGCGGACAGTAAGATCGCCCGGGTCGCTGTCGCAATCGACGACATGATGTTGCGCGAGCGCGACCTGCATTCGGTCAGCGGCATTGGCGCGATCCTCGATCACGAGAACGCGGCCGTTGCGGCCGTCTTCCGCCGCAGCAACCGCGAGGGGGTCAGGTAGGCCCAATTCCTGAGAGGTCGCAGCACGGGCCCGCAGCTCATCGGTCAGATGCTTAAGGCGGACAAGGCTGCGCACACGGGTGAGCAGAGCCACTTCGTTGATGGGCTTGGTGAGAAAATCATCGGCGCCAGCCTGCAAGCCACGCAGGCGATCGGAGGGAGAATCGAGGGCTGTGACCATCACCACCGGCAAATGCGCGGTCGCTGGCGCGTTTTTCAACCGTTGGCAGACCTCGAAACCATCCATGCCGGGCATCATGACGTCGAGCAGCACGACATCGCATTCGCCGCGCTCGCAGATATCGAGCGCCTGCGGACCGTTCATCGCAGTAACAACCGTGAAATACTCTGCCGTCAGCCGCGCCTCGAGCAGCCGGATATTGGCGAAGATATCGTCGACGATGAGAATGCGGGCGGTCATTGCTGGCGGTCCTAGCCGATAAAGCTGCGAATGGTTTCAACGAATTTCACGACCGAGATCGGCTTTGAGAGATAGCCCTCGCAGCCCGATTGCCGGATTTTCTCCTCGTCACCCTTCATCGCGAAGGCTGTGATCGCGATCACCGGGATCGCGCGGAGTTCGTCATCTTCTTTGAGAAGCTTGATGACATCCATGCCTGAGACTTCCGGCAATTGGATATCCATCAGGATGAGGTCCGGGCGATGAGTCCGCGCCAGCTCGAAGCCTTCGAGGCCGAGCCGCGTTTTCAAGGTCGCATAGCCATGCGCCTCGAGAAGATCATTGAAGAGTTTCATGTTGAGGTCGTTATCCTCAACGATGAGAACGGTCTTCGTCATTGCAATACCCATCCCGGTTTCGGGTGCCCGCCTTCTGCAAGCTCCCTTGTCCCTCGCTCTGGTTGTAAGCGGAAGGGATGAACCAAACGGTAAGCACAGGGACACTCGACGCGGACCAAACAGCTCGTTACCAGCATGGTTTCGCAAGTCTTACTGAGAATGCTGAGAAAACAATGCCGAAACCCGCCACCGCCGACCCAGAAATGATCGCGATCCATGCATTGGGGTTTCTCGCCGAGGATCCGGCGCGGCTCTCACGCTTTCTCGATATCACCGGGCTCAGCCCATCGACCTTGCGCGAAGCCGCGACAGAGCCGCGTTTTCTCGCGTCTGTCCTCGATTACCTCATGGCCGATGAGAGCCTGATGCTGGCCTTTGCAGCCCAAAGCGGCTCGGCACCCGAGACCATCGCGGCAGCAAGCCTCGCCTTGACCCGGCTGTAAAGCCTCAAGGCTTCGTGCAGGTATCGGCCTTCAGAGCTTCATATTTGACCGCACGCGCCAAGAGCGAAAAATCGGGGAATTGGAAATTCATGTCCCCCATCACGCCATTGGCGAACACGACAGCGCGCAGGGTATAGACCGGCACTTTGTCGCCAACTTCATCGTTGTAATAGGTCATGGTCATCGGCCAGCGCGGCAGCTCTGAAAGCGGCGACGTGCGCAAGATCTCCTCAATCCGTTGATTGCGCTCGCCTTCGAGCTTATTGCCGATTGTGGCGTTGACATCGAAGACCTTCTCGCCGCTCTCGGAGCCATCGAACACCTTGCCCTGATAGCTGCGCGCACCTTTCTGCGCCGCCTCAATCATGGCGATGGTCATGGCCGAGGGAAACAGCACATCGCCGTCGAAATCGGTTTTCTTGCCTGCGGGCTTTTTCATCACCACCGAGAGCGAACCATCGGCGCGCCGGCGCGCCTCGCCGTCAGCATCCCGCAGGACCTGGCCCTGCATGCGGTTGAGCATCGCGAAACGGAAGCGTTTGGCATCCGCATCTTCGAACAGTGTGACCCGGAAATCCATGTTGCGGGCGGAGCCATCGGAATCGAGAAGCTCAACGACCTGCCGGAAATTCGTAGCATAACCATCGCAGGCCGAACCGGTGAATTCGAGCACCATCAACCCTCGCGCACCGGAGATGCTCTGCGAAGCACCTTTCGGTCCAAGCGAGACTTCATAGGCGATACGGTGCGGCTGGAGCGTCACATCAGGCCGAACAGACTGCGCTTCGGCGGCAAAACTCGCGAGGACAAAGCTCGCCGCCAAAGATCCCAGAATTTCACGCCGCCCGATATGCATTTGCATTCAACCTTTCATAGCCAATCCCGAACCTACAAAGCGGCGCGGGATGGCAAAATCACGGCATTATCGCCTTGAGTCTCGCGCCCTTGGCATGACAATAACGTGATCGAACCCATTTCCTGGAGTCTGCGCACCATGTCTGCCATCGAAGCCCGCCTGCGTGAACTCGGCATCGTTTTGCCGACCCCCGCTATTCCCGTCGCGAATTATGTCCCGTTTCGCCGTTCGGGCAACCTGCTGATCATCGCCGGGCAGCTCTGCATCGGCCCAGACGGCACGATCGCCGACAAGCACAAGGGCAAGCTTGGTGCGAATGTCTCGGTGGAAGATGCGCGCGAGGCCGCGAAATTCTGCGCCGTGAACCTGCTGGCGCAGGCAAAATCGGCGCTTGGCGATCTCGACCGGATCAGCGCATGTTTGCGCCTCGGTGGTTTCATCGCCTCAACACCCGATTTCATCGGCCATGCCCAGGTGATGAACGGCGCATCCGACCTCATGGTCGGCGCGCTCGGCGAAGCCGGCAAACATGCCCGGACCACCATCGGCGTGCCGGTTCTGCCCGGGGATGTCGTCGTAGAAGTCGACGCGATGTTCGAGGTCGCCTGATGGCATTCGCCAACCCGGCGCTCGCCGCTGTATTTGCGGTGCCTATCGCCCATCGGGGTCTCCACAATGCCGCGCAAGGCGTGATCGAGAATACTCGCTCGGCTTTTGCGGCGGCCCTTCAAGGCGGATTTGGTATGGAATGCGATATCCAGGCTTCCGCCGATGGCGAGGCGATGGTGTTCCACGACTACACCCTGGATCGCCTGACGCATTCGATCGGTCGCGTGGATGCGATGAGTGCTGACACGCTCCGCCATGTCGAGTTTCGTGCCTGCAGCGACCGGATCCAAAGTCTTGGCGAGTTGCTGATGCAGATTGAGGGTCGCCAGCCGCTTGTGGTTGAAGTGAAAAGCGGTTTCGATGGCAATACGGCGATCTGCACGCGCATTGCGGCGCTGGTGCGGGATTATTCTGGACCCTTGGTGCTGAAAAGCTTCGACGCAGCGATGATTGGCGCCCTGCGCGCAGCTGGCGTCAAGCAACCGCTCGGCATTGTTGGCATGGGGCAATATGAATACCCGGATTACGCGCGCCTCTCGGCAACCGAGAAGCATGCGCTTGCCAATCTCCTGCATTTCTCGGCCAGCAAACCAGATTTCCTCTCCTGGAACCACAAGGATTTGCCTTGCGCCGCGCCCTATTTGTGCCGCTCTCAGCTCGGCTTACCCGTGATGGGCTGGACGATCCGCTCGACCGAGGACGCGGCGCAGGCGCAGCCGCATATCGATCAGATTGTTTTTGAGGGTTTTGTTCCGAGTTGAAGCATTTTTAAGCGAAGTGGACACCGGTTCGCATGAAGAACCGAAGGTCCGCGCAAGCGAATATGCGAAAAAGGACCAATCGAATGTGACGATGCGCCACTGGCCGGGATAGCGCTCAACAGCTAGCTTGCGGATATGAGCCGCAAGCCGTTGTCGATCGAGATTCTCTCCTCCCTCGCAAGCCTCCCGGCTGAAGAATGGGACCGGCTCAGCCAAGGAACAATTGCCGGCGAAAAGACGAGTGTTGCGAGCCCCCTGCCCGCGATTGCGGAATCATCCCGGAAGCCTGTTGATCCTGTTCCCGATGCATCCTCTCAAGCACCGGATTCAGAAACCGAAGGCGATGATTCATCGCCTGAGGCAGCGGAATCACCTGCTGAAGAAGATGAGGCCAACCCCTTCCTCACACACGCATTTCTTGTCGCGCTGGAGGAATCCGGTTCCGTCGGCAACCGCACGGGCTGGACGCCCTTGCACCTTCTCGCGCGCGATGAAACGGGCCGGGCGATTGGCGCTATTCCGGCCTATGCCAAGAGCCATTCGCGTGGTGAATATGTGTTCGACCATGCCTTCGCTGAGGCTTATCACCGCTCGGGAGAGGCCTATTACCCCAAACTTCAAATCAGTGTGCCTTTCACGCCTGCAACGGGCCGACGCATTCTCGTGCCGGACGGCGATGAGGCGACGCGGCAAGGCCTAGTCGAAGGGCTAGAAATTCTGCGTTCCCGCCTCGAGGCGTCCAGCACGCACGCCACTTTCGTCACGCCTCGCGACAGGGATTCGTTTCTCGCCGCCGGCTACCTCGAGCGCAACGATCAGCAGTTCCATTTCGAGGCCAATGGCGCGTGCAATTTCGATGAATTCCTGGGCACGCTCGCCTCGCGCAAGCGCAAAGTGCTCAAGCGCGAGCGCCGCGAGGCCCTTGCCAACGGCATCAGCGTCGAGTGGTTAACCGGCAAAGACCTGCGGGAGGAGCATTGGGATGCCTTCTTCGCGTTCTACATGGATACTGGCAGCCGAAAATGGGGTTCACCCTATCTCACACGTCGCTTTTTCAGCCTGATCGGTGAGACCATGCCAGAGAAGACGCTGCTGATTCTGGCAAAACGCGACGGCAAATTCATCGCGGGGGCACTGAACTTCGTCGGCGGGAATACGCTTTATGGCCGCAATTGGGGCGCGATCGAGCATCATCCATTCCTGCATTTCGAGCTTTGCTATTATCAGGCCATCGATTTTGCGCTTGCGCATGGCTTGAAGCGCGTGGAAGCCGGAGCGCAAGGCGAGCACAAGCTCGCGCGCGGCTATCGCCCGGTGAAGACGATCTCGATGCATCGTTTCGCCGATCCGCGCTTCCAACGCGCTGTAGCGGATTACCTTGTGCGCGAACGCACAGCGGTGAATGAGATTCAGGCCGAACTTGAGCAAGCCACGCCCTTCCGGCGTGGTTCATGAGGCGGATTGCCAGCCTGCGACAATCAGAGCAGGATAGACTTGCGAGGAGTCGCGGGTGACGCGTCACTGGCAAAACCCACAGGGGGAATTCATGACTGACAAGCCCAATCTTGAACGCCGCTCCATTGTGAAAATGCTGCTCGGCATCGGTGCTGTGACCCTCACGGGTGGAGCGCTGCTGATGCCGGGCCAGGCCGAAGCTGCACCCGCCCTCCCCGCTGCACCGCAGATGCCAGAGCCGGCATCCGAGCCGATTCACGACATGGCTGCTGACTCGGAAAAGCCGGAAACGCTGGAGACACAGTATTACTATCGCCGCAGGGTTTATCGTCGTCCGGTCTACGTGCGTCGTCGGGTTTACGTGCGACCACGCCGTCGCGTTGTGGTGCGCCGTCGGCCGGTTTACCGCCGCCGCGTCGTACGTCGTCGTTACTATTATTGATCTCGCGAGCGAACTTACAAGCACCCGCAATTCCGGCTTATTGCCGGAATTGTCATTTTAAACCATAGGCTTGATGAGCATGAGCGCTTACGACAACCAGAATATCTTTGCGAAAATCCTGCGTGGAGAAATCCCCAGCTTCAAGATTTTCGAAGATGAGCATACGCTCGCCTTCATGGATATCATGCCACGCGCGCCCGGCCATTGCCTTGTGATCCCCAAGGTCCCCGCGCGCAACCTGCTCGATTGCCCGCCCGATGCGCTCGCGCGGCTGATCGGCAATGTACAGCGCATCGCGGTCGCCGCGAAGTCGGCGCTCGATGCCGATGGCATCACGCTGCAGCAATTCTCGGAAAGTGCGGGTGGGCAGGAAGTGTTCCATCTGCATTTTCATATTCTCCCGCGCCGCGAAGGCGAGATGCTTCAGCGCCACCCCGCTCCGCGTGGCGACATGTCCGAGCTTGCCGCTCAGGCTGAAAAAATCCGGGCCGCCCTCGCCGGGATGGGATGATGATGAGGGGGGCGCTGGACCGGCGGATGATCCTCACAGCCGTGATTGCGATCCTGTTTTCACTGCCGGTCGACGCGCAAAGGCGTCCACCGCTGCCGCTGGTGCAAAAACCGCCCATTGAATCTCCCGAAGGGATCGTCCTGCGCATTCTCGCAAGCTATCGCGATGGCAACCCGGTCGCGCTTGAAGCGATGCCGCTGGTGCCGCGATTGCAGGATGCTTTGCGCCGGACCGATCTCGCAACGGACCCCATCGCCGAGCCGGATCGGCCGGTCTCGCGGCTCGCGATCGATATGGCAGAAACGATGGGTGACAAGCGCGTGAGCGTTGCCGCAAGGTTCAGCTATGGGCGGGACGAACGGCTGATCCATTTCGATTTGGATGTGACGAGCGGCGATTGGTTGATCACCAACATGCGCCCGCGCGGAGGTCCGAGCTTGCGTCAGCTGCTGCGGATCAACCGCTGAAATACAGCCC
>JBOFZC010000148.1:0-4833 GCA_051654985.1 Rhabdaerophilum sp. | reverse complement strand
ACGACACACGCGCTGATGTCATCTTCAAATACAATTGGCTCACGAACAAATCCGGGATCTTCACGACCACGCTGAAATTCGACTATCGCCTCACGCAGGAAGCAGGTTTCAACATCGAGTTTCCAGTCCTCGGGCATTTCCATCGGAAATCGCCCATGCCCGGTATGGCCGGGATCAGCGATACCGGCGTGGGTGATGTATTCTTGCGGTTGCGCTACATTGCCGGCATCGGCTCAACTGCGCTCGGGCACACCTCCCTTGGTGGCGCGGTCGAAGCAGTTCTTCCAACGGCATCCGAAAAAACACTCGGCAGCGGCACATATCAATTGAACGCCACCGCCCTTGCAGTGCAGGCTTGGTCTCCCACGCTGATCACAGCTTTTATCGCGAAAAGCGCACATTCCGTGCATGAATTCAACAATCGTCGCGCCGTGCAGGAACACACTGTGCGCATTGTGCAGGCTTTCGTGCTGCCGCGCGGAATGTTCATGACGCTCGACGGCAAATACAACTGGGAGACAATCAACCGGCGCGATGTCTGGTGGGAGAGCGCGATTGAGTTCGGGATGATGCTCGATGCGCGCACAGCCGCTTCCATCGGGCTTGGCCGGAAATGGGGTGATCGCGCCGATCGTGGTTCCGTGACGGCTGCTGTGAAGCGTTTTTTCTGAGAGGCGACATGAACTGCGTTATTCTTTCTCGCGCTTGGCGCCCTGTCGCTTTAGCGACCTTGTTGATCGCTTCGCCTGTTGGTGTTCGGGCTTCTGACCCCGCCGCATCACCCCAACCGCCGAAAGACCCTCTGCGCTACGATTTTGCCGGCGGGCATATCAAGTTTGGGCTTGAAGCTGGCATTCAGGTCGTTGGCGAAAGCCGTGCCTTCTGGAACCTATCGAAGGTTTTTGCTCCCACCTCGAACTTCAAGACCACGTTTGGCTGGGGTGAGGCCTATATCAAGCCGAGCATGGCCTTCGAGCAGCGGTTCGGCAACGACCTGACCGGTTATGGCGGCTTGAGTGTGGTTGGCGCGCGCACGATCGGCGGTGATATATTCGATGTGCGCGACAAAGGCCGTTTGCTGCTCGAGAACGCATTCGTCGGCCTCAAATTCGGCAAACCCGGTCAAGGCTTTTTCGCCGATTTCTCAGCCGGTGCGCAGCCCTATCGTCTCGGCAGCGGCATGCTGATTGCCGATGGTGCGCAGGATGGGTTTGAGCGCGGAGCCCTGATCTTCGGGCCGCGTCAAGCTTGGTCGATGACCGCCTTGGCCAAAGTGGGATATGGCCCGCTCTCGCTCGAAGGTTTCTACCTCGATGCGAATGAATATGCCTCAAACAACATGAAAACCACCCTGGCCGGGGCGAACCTGCTTTATGCGCCGGACAAGACCCGAATGCTCGGCGTCACCTATGGCAAGGTGCTGACCTCGCTCGCACCCTACCCCCAGGCCGCCCCGGGCGGCATCGGCATCCCCGCGGTGTTGCTCGATGCGCGTAAGGACCTGTCCTTCCTCCACGGTTACGCCCGCTGGAACCCGCTGAGCAACTTGCCGGGGCTGTGGATCGCCGGGGATTACGCCTATCAATGGAATGACCGGATCAACATGCGGGCCTGGGCCGCGCGTGCCGAAATCGGCTACGCCTTCACCAACCTGCCCTTCGCACCGACGCTCTCCTATGCGTTCCAGACATTCTCAGGCGATAATCCGAACACGCGGCGGCTCGAGCGCTTCGATCCGCTGTTTTATGATGGCAGCCCGAATGGCTGGGCTACGGGCTATAACGGCTCGTTCGTTTTCATCAATTCCAATGTCAACGCGCATCGCATCACGCTCTCGATGTATCTGACGCAACGCGATATTCTCACGCTCCGTTACGCCCATGTTCGCGCCAACGAGTTGAACAGTCCGGTTCAGTTCGGACAGGGAACGCGGCTCACCGTGATTGGCGGTTCGCCGAGCCTGATTGCCGGCTTCCGAAACGCACATCTCTCCGATGACTTCTTGGTGGAATATACGCGTGTTCTGACCCAGAACGCCTTCCTAACCCTTGGCATCGGCTATTCCGAGCCGGGCGCAGGCATGCGAGATACAGGCCCAGGGCGGATCAAAGGCTGGACCGGAGTTTTCGCCAATTTGGTGGTCAAGTACTGACAAAACAGGGAGAAAAACGATGAAGATCTTGCTGTCAACGGTCATGCTTTGGCTTTTCCTTTTGCCCTCCCAACCTGTGCTGGCCAACTCGGCGACCGACCAGAAGGATCCGCGCATGCAGGCTTCCGGAGAGGTCGTTCAAGTTGCCCAAATGCGGCGACGCCCAGGTGCGGCTGGTCGACCGGGTTTCAGGCCAGGAGCGGTCAACCGACCCGGATTTAGGCCCGGTGTTGTGAATCGCCCGGGATTCAGGCCCGGTCGGCCAAATCGACCTGGCGTTGCAGGCCGGCCACTTCCTCATTGGGGACCGCCCGGTACCCGACCACCCAATTGGAGACCCGGAGGCGTCGCACGGCCACCTCTATGGCGGCCTTGGCGCCCGGGCATGCGTCACAGATTTTACGCGGGCGCGATCACGATCGCGGTCGGCTCTCGGCTCGGCTGGTGCCATTCCCATCGCTATCGTGTCGAGGGGATGCCGTTCCATCGCGATATTCGATGCCATCGTCACCCGCGTTGGAACCATCCAAGCATTCGCTACGTTTATGGCGATTGATTGAGGCGGAATGCTCAGAAATGAGGAGACTTTGAAGCGCGCAAGACTTGGAGTTTCGGTTTAAATCTTTGGTCCTTGGGAGGCCGCTCGATTTGCCGGAAAGACGATCTATATCCGGTCGTCCGGGTATCGCGCGTCAATGTCTTTTCGTGTCTTTGCTCACGTCCTGAAGCTGGGATTTGAGAAACGTCTGCGCCTGCTTCGCAATCTCTTGCTGTCGCATGGGGTCCATTCCTTTCAACGTCCGGTAGGGCATGGCCATGCGCGGGTTTTTGGCGAGCTTCGCCTCGTTCTCAATCAGGAAATTCCAGTAGAGGAAATTGAACGGGCACGCCCCGGGACCGAGCTTGATGGCTGGATCATAAGCACAGCCCGCGCAATAATCCGACATCCGGTGGATGTAAGCGCCCGAGGCCGCATAGGGTTTCGAGCCCAACAAGCCACCATCAGCGTGCATCACCATGCCATGCACGTTGGGGAGTTCCACCCACTCGTAAGCGTCGGCATAGACAGCGAGATACCATTCTTCAATCTCACTCGGTTTGATGCCGGCAAGCAGTGCGAAATTTCCCGTGACCATCAGGCGCTGGATATGATGGGCATAGGCGTGCTGACGCGTTGTGCGGATACATTCCTCCATACATTTCATGTCGGTTTCGCCAGACCAGTAGAACCACGGCAACGGGCGTTGTGCATCGAAATGGTTCGTTTCAGCGTAACCTGGCATTTCATGCCAGTAGAGACCACGCACGAATTCCCGCCATCCCAGAATCTGCCGGATGAAGCCTTCGGTCGCGTTCAAGGGCGCGCGCCCCGCTCGATAAGCGGCCTCAGCGCGCTCGCAGACTTCGCGCGCCGTGAGCAGCCCGGCATTGAGGTAGGGTGAAATGATCGAGTGATAGAGGAAGTCTTCCCCTGTTTTCATCGCATCCTGAAAGTCACCAAACGAAGGTAAGCAATCCGCGATGAAATGATCCAAGGCCCTTAGAGCATCGGCGCGCGTCACGCCCCATCCGAACGGTTCGAGATCGCCGAAATGATCGGCAAAGCGGCTGGCAACGAGCCTAAGCACGTCGCGCGTGATGGCATCCGGCTCAAAGCGCTTGCGAGGGGGCAATCGCTGTCCCCTTGGTAGACTTTTGCGGTTCTCGGGGTCGAAATTCCATTGACCGCCCTCTGGCGCATCGCCGGCCATCAGAAAACCCGTGGCACGGCGCATTTCGCGATAGAAAAACTCCATCCGGTATTGTTTGCGTCCCTTGGCCCAATGGCTGAACACGGCACGAGAGCACAAAAAGCGATCGTCATCGCGGATTTCGAGCGGGACTGGCAGTGTCTCGCGCCAATCCTGCATCATCTCAGCCACCCGCCACTCACCCGGCTCGGTCATGATGACGGCGCTTGGGCTATGGCGCGCAATCGCGCGTTCAAGTTCGTCACCGAAGGATTGCGTATTGCCGGCATCGTCAAGCCGAACATAGTCGACAGGGATGCCCTCGGCGCGAAGCTCCTCGGCAAAATGGCGCATGGCCGAAAACAGGAAGGCGATTTTCTGCTTGTGGTGGCGCACATAGGACGCTTCCGCCGCAACTTCGACCATCAGCACCATATCACGCGCGGGATCGAGATCGCGCAGCGACGAGAGCGAGCGCGTGAGCTGATCGCCAAGAACGAAACGAAGGCTGCCGCTCATTTTACAGAGGCCTTCGCACGCGGAGCGCTGATTCGGCATCGGTCTGAGCAATACTTCACATCCTGCCAGACCTTTTCCCATTTCTTACGCCAAGCGAAAGGCAAGCCGCAGGTGACGCATGTCTTTGTCGGAAGATCCGCCTTCTTGCGCATCTTCGGCATACGATTAGCCCTTCGTTCTGAGGCTCGAACGCCCGCCATCGACACCGATGATCTGGCCGGTCATCCAGCCCGCCTCTTCCGAGAGCAAGAACGCGGTGAGCCCGGCAATATCCTCGGCTTCACCGAGGCGCGGCAAGGCGTGCAACTGCGCAATGGCCTGCGCCATCTGTTCATTCCCGGTCAGTGCCTTTGCAAGTGGCGTGCGTGTCAGTGAGGGTGCGATGCAGTTGACCCTGAGCTTCGGCGCGAGTTCAGCCGCGAGCGCACGCGT
>JBOFZC010000147.1:0-4672 GCA_051654985.1 Rhabdaerophilum sp. | reverse complement strand
TCGCGCTCTGCCGTGATGGGCGGCGTCACGGCCGTTTTCGAAATGCCGAATACCAATCCGCTCACCACTTCCGAAGAGACGCTTCGCGCAAAGGTCGCCGCCGGGCATCACCGCATGCATTGCGATTTCGCCTTCTTCGTCGGCGGCACGGCTGAGAACGCCGATCATGTCCATGAGCTTGAACGCCTGCCGGGAGCTGCCGGCATCAAGGTGTTCATCGGTTCCTCCACCGGCAACCTGCTGGTGGAAGATGATCACAACCTTGCACGTATCCTGAAAAACATCTCCCGCCGCGCTTCCTTCCACTGCGAGGATGAACCGCGCCTGCGCGAGCGCATGCATCTCAGGGTGCCGGGCGATCCGTCCTCGCATCCCGTGTGGCGCGACCCGGGTGCGGCCCTGATGGCGACCGAGCGCCTCATCGCGATTGCGCGGAAATACGGCAAGCGCGTGCACGTGCTTCACATTTCAACGGGTGAGGAAATCCGATTTCTCGCCAAGCACAAGGATGTCGCGAGCGCTGAGGCGACGCCGCATCACCTCACGCTCGTGGCACCCGATTGCTATCAGCGCCTCGGCGCATATGCCCAGATGAATCCGCCGGTGCGCGACCAGTGGCATCAGGACATCATCTGGGAGGGCGTGCGGCAGGGCGTGATCGATATCCTCGGATCCGACCATGCGCCGCATACCCATGAGGAGAAGCACCACGCTTATCCGGCATCGCATTCCGGCATGACCGGCGTGCAAACGCTGGTGCCGACGATGCTCGATCATGTCTCGAAGGGCAAACTCACGCTGGAGCGTTTCGTCGATCTCACCTCGGCCGGCCCGGCGCGATTGTTCAACATCGCCTCGAAGGGGCGGATTGCCGAAGGGTTCGATGCCGACCTCACCATCGTCGACCTGAAACGCCGCGAAACCATCACAAACGCATGGACCGCGAGTCGTGTGGGCTGGACGCCTTATGATGGTGTCGAGGTCACGGGCTGGCCGGTCGGCACCATCATCCGCGGCCGGCGCGTGATGTGGGAGGGTGAACTCGTCACGCCAAGCCAGGGCGAGGCGGTGCGGTTCGGCGAGACGCTGCGCGCGTAACTGGAATGAGCGTTCCCGTCACCTTCACTCGAGCCGGAATCACGCGTGGTCTGCACCGGGGTCACGCTTTCGCGCTCGGTGTTTTTATCTATGGCCTCGCCTTTGGGCTGGTGGCCGATCAGGCGCAGTTCTCGACGCTTCAGGCGATGTTGATTTCGGCGATCGTCTATTCCGGCTCGGCGCAGATGGCGGCCTTGGGCGTCCTTGCGGCCAGCACCTCTCCCGTCGCCAGTCTGGCCTGGACGGTGCTGGCGCTGATCCTCGTGATCAATGCACGCTATTTGCTGTTCGGGGCGACGCTTCGCCCCTGGCTGGGGCAGGTAACGCCGGTTCAGGCCTATTCGAGCCTGTGCATTCTGGGCGATGGCAATTGGCTGATGTCCCTCAAAGCCTATGACGACGGCGAGCGTGATGCTGGCTTCGTTTTCGGCTCCGGGTTAAGCTCCTATGTCGCCTGGCTGACCGGAACGCTTCTTGGCTCCCTCATGGGCGGCTCTGCGCCCAATCCGAAGGTTCTGGGGCTCGATTTCATGCTGGTCGCCTTCTCGGCGGCGATGATGGTCGGGATGTTCCGGCAGCGCAGCGATTTTGGCGTGGTCGCGGTGGCGGTGCTTGCCGCCCTGGCGGTCACTCTGGCGGGCTCAGTAGCTTGGGCACCGGTTGTGGCGGGTGTTGCTGGCGGTGTCTTTGCGTGGATGCGATTCTCGGAGCAGACCGCATGATGAGCAATCCGGATTTCATCGTTCTGCTCATGGCGATGGCGCTCGCCTCTTATGGCTGCCGTGTCACAGGGTTTCTGGCGATGCGCTATGTGACAATCACACCCCGGCTGGAAGCGGCGCTCAGGGCAACGCCGCTATCGGTCATGGCAGGAATTGTGACGGTCGCCGCCATACGCGGTGGTCCGGCCGAATGGATCGCCAGCTCGGCAGTCATGCTCGCGATGTATGTGACGGGGCGAGATGTCATCTCCGCCCTGTTGGGTGTCGCGGTGATCGCGTTTGTGCGTTGGATCGGGCTTTAGTTCTTCATCCGCACGGAATACTCGCCAGAACGGATACGCTCAGGCAGGCGTTCGGAGAATTTCGAGACGGCATCCTCGCCATAGGTCGCAACAAGTTCCACGAAGGCGGCGAACAAGGCGGCATGTGCAAGGCAATCGCCATCTATGCCATCATGCCGGCCCTCAGCGAATGCCTCGTTGATGTAGCCATAGGCTGCACGCCGTTGTTCGGCGAAATGCGTGTCGCTGGCGGTACCCATCGGCTTGGCTATCTGCACGGCTTTACTCACTCATTCACGAAGAGACTGTTCCAGCGCGGGTTTTCGCACCGGAACCGGCCCACGCGAGAAGGTCCCCACCCACTCCCGTCGCCGTTGGAAAGACCCTAGCCGGAGAAAGTGGGGAAGGCGAGTAAGGAGTTGCGAAAACGTTAACGCGGGCGTTTCGATTGTCTCAAAATGTCGGGGAAAACTCAGCCGCCATAACGCCGTTCGATATCGCGGGCGAGGCGCGCGGCCTCCCGAACCAGCACCGAACGTGCAGCGCGCGCAGCATCGGTGCATTGGCGATAGGTCGTCGAGAACGCTGAAAAGCCCTGGTTGTAAGCGCCCATCAGCTTCTCGCGATTGGCATTGGCGCTGCCTTCGCTCTCCACCAGTTCCTCCATGCGTCGCCGCCACGGATTCTGCCCCGGAGCGGGTCGGCAGAGATTGGTCAGGAAGGCGAGGGAACCCAACGTTTCGGAAAGCTCGAGGATCGGCTTTTCATATTCGGAGGGCAAAACCGGGCGTGGCGGGGGAGCCGGCGCAACCGGCGCAGGGGTTGAGCGGCGCGTCTGCGCTTGTTGTGCAAGCGCTGGGGCTGTCGCCAGAAGGATTGCGACAAGGAGTGCCCATAGCTTCATGCCGCCTCGCTGGCATGGTTTCGCGCGATAATGGAGGCCTTGCGCAGGATATCGGGCAGGCCGCGCGTCATGGGCAGTTCACCGGGTGCCAGCGGGTCGACCCAGCGCAGATCGGTCGCTTCCTCCGAGAGATGCGGCTCGCCGGCTTCCCACAGACCCGCGAAAGCGCAGATCACGGCATGCGCCATGAGACTCCCGTCTTCAGTATGCTCGATATGTTCGACATGATCGACGAATCCGAGAATGCGCGCAGAAAGCCCGACCTCCTCAGCAAGTTCGCGCAGAACTGCATCCTGCATCCGCTCGCCGGCCTCGATCCGCCCGCCGGGCAGGGAGTAAAGTCCGAGAGCCGGGGCCTTGCCGCGTTTCGCCAGCAGCACCTTGCCATCTCGAAACACCGCGATGGATGCCGCGAGAACCGGGCGTGCCGGATTAGACATGCTGCCCGCCATTGATGTGCAGCTCGGCGCCCGTCACATAAGACGACGCATCGGTGCACAGGAAATAGATGGCCTTCGCCACCTCCTCCGGCGTGCCGAGCCGACGCAAGGGCAAGGTCTCGACGATTTTCTCGGTGCCCGGTGAGAGGATCGATGTGTCGATCTCACCCGGCGAAATCGAATTCACGCGGATGCCATACGGGCCGAAATCGGCGGCCATTTCCCGCGTCAGGCTCGCCAGAGCGGCTTTGGAGGTCGCATAGGCCGCTCCTGCGAAAGGATGCACATGCACGCCTGCGATCGAGGTGACGTTGACCACCGCGCCGCGCGTAGCCTTCAACTCACCGATTAGCCCGCGCGCGAGCATGATCGGCGCGAAGAAATTCACCTGAAACACCTGTTGCCAATCGGGGATGGGGGTCTGGATCGCGCCCATGCGCGCACCACCCGAACCTTTGGGTGAAATCCCGGCATTGTTGACGAGGCCGTGCAGTTTTCCGTCTGGCAGGCGCTGGCGGATTTCTTCAATCGCACGGAGCGTATCCTCGGGGTTTGCGAGATCGACCTGGATATGGTCGTCCCGGCCACCTTCCCAGGGGCAATTTTCGGGAAAAGGCTGGCGCGAGCAGGCGATGACACGCCAGCCGGCCGAGGCGAAGCGCTTGACGGTCGCGTGGCCAATGCCGCGCGAGGCACCGGTCAGCAGAAGCGTGCGCTTCTCGCCGGGTGTGTTGGAGCCGGATTTATCCATCGAGGTGGTGCTCCTGTTCGAGCATTTTCAAGCGAAATGGACGCCGGTTCGCGTGAAGAAAATGCGAGAGGACAAAACGATAGAATGTTTCCTTTGTTCTTTGAACAGCGGAAACATTCTAGGGATAAAGGCGCTCGGTCTCGAAAGCTTGATCGCTTTTCTTGCGCCGAAAAACCAGACGATCATGCAGGCGGAACGGCTTATCCTGCCAGAACTCGATATAAGTGGGGATGAGCCGAAAGCCGGTCCAGTGCGGCGGGCGTGGCACTTCACCAAGGCCGAATCGCAAAGCCTCGCGGGCGACGGCTTTTTCCAGCGCAAAGCGATCCTCCAGAGGGCGTGATTGCTGCGACGCCCAAGCGCCGATGCGGCTATCACGCGGGCGCGATGCGAAATAAGCATCAGCCTCGGCATCTGTGACCTGTTGCAACGCGCCCCTGAGCCGCACCTGTCGCCGCAGTGACTTCCAGTGAAAC
>JBOFZC010000146.1:0-6792 GCA_051654985.1 Rhabdaerophilum sp. | reverse complement strand
ACGATAGCGACGGGCCAAACATGCTGAATGCCTCCGAAACTCGGTTTGAGCCCAGCGAGATCACAGCCGACGCGAAAGTGCGGGCGGCGTGGCTCTATTATGTCGAGGGACTGACGCAGGAGCAGGTTGCGCAGATCCTGGGGGTACCTCGCCTGAAAGTGACGCGTCTCATCGCGGCGGCGCGGGCCGATGGCACGGTGCGCATCCGGATCGATGCGAAATCCTCAAGCCAGGTGCAATGCGAGCGGGGATTGGTCGACGCCTTCGGGCTAGAGAGCGCGATTGTGGTGCCTTCTGCAGGCGAAAACAGCGCTACTGCAGCTATGGTCGGTTTTGCAGCCGGCGAATGGCTTTCCGGTGAGATGCGCCATGGGCTCTCGGTTGCACTGGGTTGGGGGAACACTCTGAGTTTGGCGTTACGAGGCATGACGCCACACGCCTTTGACGGCGCTTCGGTCATCTCGCTGCTCGGTGGGATGACGCATTCGCGCGCTATCAATCCTTCTGCTGTGGTGCGACGCGTCGCGGACATGTTCAGTGCGGATTGCTATCAGCTCACAGCGCCTGTTTTCGTCTCAGGGCCGGAAATCCGCGAGGCCTTGTTTTCAGAGCCCTCTTTGCGCGACCTGGTCGAGCGGGCGGGCCGGGCTGATCTTGCACTGGTCAGCGCGGGCAATCTCGCACCCGGCTCGACGCTCGCGCGCGAGGGGCTGATCTCTCAAGCCGATCTCGACTCACTCAGAGCCTCGGGTGCGATTGCAGACGTTCTGTGCCATTTCGTCGATCGCGATGGGAAAATTCTCGACCACCCCGTCAATCAGCGCGTGATGGCCGTCGGGCTTGATATTCTGCGCCAGATTCCACGCGTGGCGATTGCCTCCGGCGGTGCTGAAAAGGCACCGGCCATTCGGGCCGCTCTAAGGGCATCTGGCGCGAAAATCCTGATCACGGATGAGGCTGCGGCAGAGGCACTGCTGGGCAGGGATTCGTCGAATTGATGACGTCAGCCCCAACGGAATCGCAATCCAATTCCCAGCATTGCAGGAGGAACAGATGCACGAAAACATCCGCCAATTCGCTGAGAATACGCTTCAGTTTCGGCCGTCCGACCTGCGTCTTGTGCTGGAGCGTGTGAAAAACCATGTGATGCATCCGCGCATGCCCGCCTCACAGCTTAAGGAAATCGTCAATTGCCTCGGCTTTGAGACGGTTGAGGATTTCGGCCGGCATATCGGACTCGAGCCAGCAACCGCCGAAAGTTGGGCCCGTTATGGCCTCTCGCGCGATGCCGCACAGCTGCTCCTCGCCCTGCTGGAATATCGCTTTCGGTTGCAATCCGCGATGAGCGACTTCGAAAAAATGACGCAAATCCCACTCGATCAGTTTTTCGACAGCCATGCCTTGCCGTAAGGCCGGGATTGATCAACCGGGCACAACCACAAGCGTCGCCCCGTCCACCGAGACAATCCGCGCTTTGGCACCGACAGCCATATCTGGCCCCGAGACACGCCAAACGGAATCACCGATCTGCGCCTGACCGATCCCGTTCTCGATTGCGGTGGCGATGACCACGACCTTGCCGAGCAAAGTGCGGGCGGGATCATGCAGTTCTTGGGCGGCGTCATCAACCGCACGGCGACCATAGACAGCCCACCCCAACGCGCCGCTGGCGAGCGCCAGCACACCGAACAGGGTGAGTTCCGCCGCAACCGACAATGTCGTTGCAGAAGCAATCGCGGCCATGGCCAGGGCGGCAAGTCCGATCCAGAGCAGATAGCTTCCTGGAGCGAGAGCCATCTCCGCAACGATAAGCACAAGACCGAGGCCCAACCAGCCCCAGACAATCGGCAGACCCAAGAGCGACATCGGAAATCTCCTCAGGTTTTCGGGGCTGTTTCGGGGACAGAACGACGCGCCGGCGGGGCTTTCCCCTCTTCGCTGCCGAGTGCTGATTTCGCAATTTCAGCAATACCGCCAAGCGTCCCGACAAGGCCGCTCATCTCAGCCGGGATGATCAGCACCTTCTGGTTCGTTGCGGAAGCCAGCTTGCCAAGAGCGCCGATATACTTCTCGGCCACGAGATAATTCACCGCGCCCATATCGCCCGAAGCAATCGCTTTCGAGACCATGCTGGTGGCATTTGCCTCCGCTTCGGCCTGGCGCTCGCGTGCCTCGGCATCACGGAAGGCAGCTTCCTTGCGCCCCTCAGCCGCGAGAATCTGCGCCTGTTTATCACCCTCAGCCTTGAGAATTGCCGCCTGGCGCAAGCCTTCAGCCTCGAGAATGGCGGCACGACGATCGCGCTCGGCTTTCATCTGGCGCGCCATCGCAGCAGCGAGATCAGCCGGCGGCTCGATGTTTTTCAGCTCGATGCGCGTGACCTTCACACCCCAAGGTGTGGCAGCAGCATCGACAACATTGAGCAGCTTGCTGTTGATATCATCGCGGTTTGATAGGAGCTGGTCGAGATCCATCGAACCCATGACATTGCGAATATTCGTCATGGTCAGGTTCAGCAGCGCGTATTGGAGTTGCGAGACCTGATAGGTCGCGCGCGCCGCATCGAGCACCTGATAGAACACGACACCGTCGGTTTTCGCCGAAGCATTGTCTTTCGTGATCACCTCTTGTGTCGGAACGTCGAGCACCTGCTCCATCATCAGGACTTTCGCACCAATCGTCTCGATGAACGGGATGACAAGCCCGAGGCCGGGCGTGAGCGTTCGATTGTATCGCCCGAAACGCTCCACTGTGTAGTGCTTGCCCTGCGGCACCTGCCGTATCCCGGCCATCACAGTTATGATGGCGAAAGCCGCGAAGATGATGGCGACGATCTGTCCTGCTTCGAAATTCATGGCGCCCCTCCCGGCCAGCCTCGGCCGCGCCGGGAACATGCGCGGGCAATTGCGGCGCTGCAAGGGCGGATTGCCGCGGCGCGTCGAATTTGCGACTTCTTTTAAATCCAACCCATCAATTCGCGCCGCACGATGGTTTCGATCACATCCATCCCGCCTTCGCTGGCGTTGAGGGCGGGGATGTAACTGAACTTCTCGCCGCCGGCGTGCTCGAAAATCTCGCGGTTCTCGCCGTCGAGTTCCTCAAGCGTTTCGAGACAATCTGCCGAGAAGCCCGGTGCAATCATCGCCATGCGTTTGATGCCGGATTTCGCCAAAGCTTCAACGGTTTTGTCCGTGTAGGGCTGAAGCCAGGGATCATTGCCAAAACGCGACTGGAAAGTGATCTTGAAGCGGTCTTTCTCCCATCCCAGGGCCTCGCGCAGCAAACGACCTGTTTTCTGGCACTCGCAATGATAGGGATCGCCCTTCTCAAGATATTTCTGCGGCATGCCATGGAAGGTCGCAATGAGGACTTCCGGCTCCCAATCCAGTCCCGCGAGGTGGCTTTTCACCGAGTTCGCCAAAGCATCGATATAGGCAGGATCATCGGCGTAGGCCGGCGCGACGCGGACATAGGGTTGCCAACGCATTTTCATGAGCACGCGGAAGGCCTCATCAGCGGCAGTCGCTGTGGTCGCCGCCGCGTAATGCGGGTAGAGCGGCACGAGTAGGATTCGGTTGCAGCCCTGATCTTTCAGCGCCTGGATACGGCTTTCGGTTGAAGGATTGGCATAGCGCATCGCGAAATCGACGATGACGCGATCATCTCCGGCCATGCGAACTGCCAGTTTCTCAGCCTGATCGCGTGTGATGGTTTTGAGCGGCCCCTCGTTTTTCTCATTGTTCCAGATCGTCGCGTAATCCTTGCCCTTTCGGCCCGGGCGCGTTGTGAGGATGATGAGGTTCAAGAGCGGCCACCACAGGAGGCGCGGCACCTCGATTACGCGGCGATCGGAGAGAAACTGCTTGAGATACCGGCGCATCGACCAGTAATCCGTGCCATCCGGCGTGCCGAGATTCAGCAGGAGCACACCGACCTTCCCGGTTTTGACCGGCGGATGCTCAGGCGGCAGACGCAGAGCGCGCATTTCAGCTTCGCGGCGGATGGAGGATTCAAGGATCGGCTGGTGCTTGTTCATAGGGGTCCAGATAGGGCAAGGCGCGCCGCGCGTCACGCGCGAACGTTACGTCGCGCTTACGCTTTGCTCAGCCGATCGGACGTTCATCCGCAATGACTTTTCCATCATTGGGCAGGCTGCCCGGCTTGACGATTTCGATCATACCTTTGAGCTTCGTGAGCGTTTGCAGGCTGATGCCGAGCTTTTCGGCGAGAGCAGGAGAGGCATTGGCGCTCTCGGCACGCAATGTCATCTGGTCCTGCTCATTAAGGCGCGTGACAACAAGGCGGAGCCGCCCGAGGCCTGCATGCGCCTTGGCAATGGCGTCGATCTGAGCCGGATCAACAAACATGCCCTTGACTTTCGTGCGTTGGTCCGCGCGGCCCATCCAGCCGGCGAGGCGTTTGTTGGTGCGTCCGCAAGGGCTTGTTCCAGGCAGGATTTTCGAGAGATCACCAGTGCCGAAACGCAGTAGCGGGTAATCAGCATTCAGCCGCGTGACGACGATTTCTCCGACCTCCCCATCTGGCACAGCTTCGTTCGTACCCGGTTTGACGATCTCGACAATCAGACCCTCATTGATGATCAACCCGGGTTGCCCGAGGCTCTCATAGGCCACAACACCCAGATCCGCTGTGGCGTAGCATTGGCAGGCAGAAATCCCTTTCGCCGTCACCCAATCTTTGAGACTCGGCGGGAAAGCGGCACCCGAGACAAGGGCTTTCTGGATTGACGTCGCGGGGCGCCCGGCCTCCTCAGCTTTCTCGATCAGGATTTTCAGAAAATCCGGCGTGCCGGCATAGGCATTGGGCGAAAACGCCGTGATGGCTTCGAGCTGTTGCTCGGTCTGGCCAGGACCGGCGGGGATCACCGCGCATCCCAAGGCATGCGCGCCCGTTTCCATGATGAAACCGCCCGGCGTGAAATGGTAACTGAACGTGTTGAGCACCACATCGCTTTTGCGAAACCCTGCCGCGAACATCGCGCGTCCCGTGCCCCACCAATCTGGCGCGTGACCCTCAGGATCAAGGATCGGGCCAGGGGACATCAGGAGCCTGCGCAACGCGCCCGTTTTTGTCGCCGCGAAGCCTGCAAATGGAGGCTTGGCTTTCTGCACGGCAAGAAGATCGCTCTTGCGGAAGACAGGCACGACGGCAAGGCTCGCGCGGTCTTTCAGCCGGGCGACATCAATGCCGCTGAGCTGCTTTTTTAGCGCCGGGGCTTTGCCCATGCTGGCTTTGAGCAAGGCGCGCAAGGCACGGAAATCATCCGCCTCACGTTTCGCGGGGTCGCGGGTTTCCAGACGGTCGAAATGGGTTTTCATGCTCGCTCTCCGGCTCAGGCCGCAGCTTGTTCGGACGCCAGGAACTCGGCCATGCGGGCCAAGGCGCGCTCGATATTTTCCAGCGAATTCGCGTAGGACAGGCGAATATATCCCTCGCCATGGACGCCGAAATCGGGCCCACCGATCGTGGCGATGCCGGCTTTCTCGAGTAAGGCCGAGGCGAGAGGTTTGGCTTTCCAGCCCGTCTTAGCGATGTTGGGGAAAGCGTAAAATGCACCCTTCGGGGTGGCGCAGCTCACTCCCGGCAAGGCATTGAGCCCCGCGACCACAGCTCTTCGCCGCTTGTCGAATTCGGCGACCATCCGGCGCACTTCGTCTTGATGGCCGGTCAGCGCGGCGATACCCGCCCATTGCGCAGGGGCGTTGACGCAGGAGAACGAATTCACTGCGAGTTTGCGTGCAGCCTCGTAAGCTTTTTCTGGCCAGATCGACCAACCCATCCGCCATCCGGTCATGGCATAGGTCTTCGACCAGCCATTGAGCAGGATCAGACGGTCACGGATTTCGGGATAGGTCAGCAGCGAGACATGCTCTTCGCCGTCATAGGTCATCTGGTCGTAGATTTCGTCCGACATCAGCGCGACGCGCGGGAACTTCGCGAGACCCGCCACAAGCTTATCAATCTCAGCCTTGGGCGTCACACCGCCCGTTGGGTTCGCAGGCGAGTTGATGATCAGGAGCCGCGTTTTCGGTGTGATCAGCGCCAGCGTTTCCTCAGCGGAGAACGCGAAGGCGTTCTCTTCCCGGATCGGCACCGGGATGGGTGTAGCACCCGTGAACTCGATCATGGATCGATAGATTGGAAATCCGGGATCGGGATAGAGAATTTCGACGCCCGGCTCGCCGAACATCAGGATGGCCATGAACATCGTCACCTTGCCGCCGGGCACAATCATCACGCGTTCGGGCGAGACATCAACCTGGAAACGCCGATGGACATCAGCAGCGACAGCCTCGCGGGCCGCGAGCAAACCGGTTGCGGGGGTGTAGCCGTGATGGCCATCACGCAGGGCCTTGATCGCGGCCTCGACGATATGAGCGGGCGTCGGGAAATCCGGCTGGCCGATGCCGAGATTGATGATGTCGCGCCCGGAGCGGGCAAGCTCTGTCGCACGGGCAAGAACTGCGAAGGCGTTCTCCTCGCCGATCCGCGCGAAGGCGGGCACGATCTCCAGCATGTTTTCTCTCCCTTGGTGCCGCTGACGCGGTTCTGATTCAGGCTCTCTCGAGGCTCGTGACAATGTGGTCCGCCAATCGTTTCACGGCAAGACTGTGTGTGGGGGCCGTGATCAGGGCGATCTCGGTATCGCGCAGATCCGGCAAGGCCTCGCCATCCACGATGCGAAAGCCGTGCGGCACCATGTTTTTCGGCAAAACCGCGATGCCAAGCCCAGCTTTGACCGCCGCAAGCGCTCCCGCCAATGAGCCGCAA
>JBOFZC010000145.1:0-6787 GCA_051654985.1 Rhabdaerophilum sp. | reverse complement strand
GAGCTGTTTCATGTGATGCGCGGCGGCCACCCTCATTATGAAAAACCCAAGCCGAAGACCGCCGACGAGGTGATCGAGCAAGCTTTGCAGAGTGCGGTGTAATCATGGATCTCGTCACGATTTCACTCGTTCTGCTCGTCTTCTTGCTGATCCTGCTGCTTGGCGGTGTCTGGATTGCCGTTGCCCTGCTCGCCACGGGTTTTGTGGGCATGCAGTTTGTCGGCGGCGGCATTCCCGCCGGCTCGGTTCTCGCCACCACAATCTGGGGCAATTCAGCCTCCTGGGAACTCGCGGCCCTGCCGCTCTTCATCTGGATGGGCGAAATCCTGTTTCGGACGAAACTTTCGGAAGAGATGTTCCGCGGTCTAGCCCCTTGGCTCAATCGCATCCCCGGCCGCTTGATGCACGTCAACGTGCTGGCATCGGGGCTGTTCGGCTCGGTCTCCGGTTCTTCTGCGGCAACCACAGCGACGGTCGCCAAGATCGCCCTGCCAGAGCTCAAGAAGCGCGGCTATAATGAATCCCTCGCGCTGGGTTCGCTGGCCGGCGCCGGCACGCTGGGCATCCTGATCCCGCCTTCGATCACCATGGTGATTTATTCGGTGGCGGCGAATGTCTCGATCATTCAGGTGTTCCTTGCCGGCTTCATCCCGGGCGCACTCGTGATGCTGCTTTACAGCGGTTACATCGCGGGCTGGCACGTGATGAACCCTGACAAGTCCCCGCCGCCCGATCCGAAACTGACGTTCCGCGAGAAGATGCGGGAGTCGAAGAACCTCATTCCGGTCTCGCTGCTGATCATCTTTATCTTCGCGGCACTGGCGATGGGTTGGGCGACCGCAACCGAATGCGCGGCCTGGGGTGTTGCAGCCTCCTTCGCGATCGCCTGGTGGCAGCGCGCGCTGACGAAGGAAAGCTTCTGGCTCAGTGTCATGGGCACCGTGAAGGTGACCTGCATGATCATGCTGATCCTCGCCGGCGCGGCCTTCATGAAGCAATCCATGGGCTATACGGGCATTCCGTTGGCTCTCGCGAACTGGGTCGATGGCTTGAACCTCAATCCCTACGCGCTGATTGCCGTGCTGACGGTGATGTACATCATCCTCGGCACCGCACTCGATGGCATCTCGATGATCGTTCTCACCACCGCTGTGGTGTTGCCGATGATCGAAAAAGCCGGGTTTGACCTCATCTGGTTCGGCATCTTCCTCGTGCTCGTGGTGGAAATGGCGGAGATTTCACCACCAGTCGGGTTCAATCTCTTTGTCTTGCAAACCATGTCAGGGCGCGATTCCAACTTCGTGGCCTACGCCGCCCTGCCGTTTTTCTTCCTGCTCATCGTCGCGGTGGCGATCGTCACCGTATTTCCTGGCCTCGTGATGTGGCTACCGAGGCTTGTATTTCCCGGCTGAGCCAGCCGATCTGACTTCAACTGCTTGAGGAGAAGCAATATGAAACGCAGAGACCTACTGAAGACCGCAGGCATCGCGATGTTGGGGAGCATCGCAGCCTTCACGACCCCGGCTCTGGCCCAGACCAAATGGAACCTGGCCGCAGCTTATGCCAACACCAACTACCACACCGAGAACCTTGTCGAGTTCGCCAAGGAGGTCGAGAAGCTGACCGCGGGTAAGCTTGGCGTCACAGTTCATGGCAACGCCTCGCTGTTCAAGGCACCGGAAATCAAGCGCGCTGTCGCCACGGGCCAGGCTCAGATCGGTGAAGTCCTGATCTCGATCCATGAGAACGAGAACGCCCTGTTCGGGGTGGATGTCGTGCCGTTCCTTGCGACCTCCTTTGCGGATGCAAAAAAGCTCTGGACCGTTTCCAAACCCGGAATTGCCAAGGCATTGGATGCTCAGGGCTTGATGGTTTTGTTCGCGGTTCCGTGGCCACCACAGGGCATTTTCGCGAAGAAGGACCTGAACACCGTTGAGGACATGCGTGGGCTGAAATGGCGTGCCTACAATGTCGGCACCACGCGCATCGCCGAGATCGTCGGCGCGCAACCGGTCACAATCCAGGCCGCCGAACTGCCGCAGGCGCTCGCAACCGGTGTGGTCGAGAGCTTCATCACATCAGGTGCGACGGGCTATGATGCGAAAGTGTGGGAAACCATGACGCATTATTATGACGTCAATGCCTGGATCCCGAAGAACGTGACCTTCGTCAACAAGGCGGCCTTCGCCGCGCTCGATAAGCCGACCCAGGACGCCATCCTGAAGGCAGCCGCTGATGCTGAAACTCGGGGCTGGCGTATTGCCGAGGAAAAGACCGCCTGGTTCATGAAAGAACTTGGCGCCAAGGGCATGAAAATTCAGCCGCCATCTGCTGGGTTCCGCGAGGGACTTCTGAAAGTTGGTTCGCAGCTCACCGCCGACTGGATGAAGCGTTCGGGCACGGAAGGAACTGAACTCATTTCGGCTTTCGTGAAGCGATAACTTCTCCCCGAGGTGGGCGGTGCCTCTGGTGCCGCCCACCCACTTTCCGAACTCGCGTTTTCTCCGATGATCCGCATTCCGTGCGTCATAACTAAAATGATCCACCCGGCCAGTAGTGCTCGTTCCCTGGCCATGTGATATGTGCGACATCCCGTTCCAGATGATCCACCTCAAGACGATCGAGCCCTTGATGAATAAGCCAGATGCCGAAGCTCGTGCCCTTGCGGCGACCGTTGATCCGCTCGGCCCCATCGTGTCCTCCGCGCATCTCGCGGCAGGTGCCAGCCCGTCGCTTTCCGAATTCGAATTCGGACTGATCCTCGTCAGTCACGCCTTCGAGCGCTGGATGGTCCGCTGCATGGCCGCCGCTGGTGTGAAGGATGTTTCGGCCCTCGATGTGCTGGTTCTGCACACTGTCAATCATCGTGGCCGCTCCAAGAAGCTCGCCGACATCTGCCTCGTGCTCAACGTCGAGGACACGCATACCGTGGCTTACGCGATTAAGAAGCTCGAGCGCCTGAAACTCGTCAAAAGTGGCAAGGCCGGCAAGGAAAAGACCGTGATGATCACGGCAGCCGGTGAAGCTGCATGTCTCTCCTATCGCGAGATCCGTGAAGCCTTGCTGGTGCGCACGATCCGCTCACTCGGCCTGGAAGAAAGCATGCTGCATGATGTCGCGCAGCGCATGCGCGCACTGTCAGGGCATTACGATCAAGCTGCGCGCTCCGCCGCGAGCCTTTGAGACTTCAGCGATCCCCGCGCCGGAGCGAAAAGCCGGCGCGCAACGCATCAAACTGCAGCTGGAACCGATCTGGCCGGAAGAAGCCTTGCGTGAACAGGATGCCGCGCCCGATATTGTCATAAAAGCTGCGCGTGATGCTCAAAACGGGATCCGCAAGGCTCAATCCCAGATACCGCGCAATCTCGGAACTCGCGGCTTCGGCATTGACGTTCTGCGCACCGCGTTCAACATCACCGAGCTGTTCTGCCAGTCGCCCGAGCAGGAAATCACGAGCAAGATCTTCCGCTTGCAGGCGTGAGAACAGCCGCATGGGCACATAGTCGATCGCATAGCCCATCGGTTTTCCGTCGCGCAGGCGCAAGCGGGCGATGCGCCGGATGCGTTCGCCGGGCGCGAGGCGCAATGCGCCATACACCGAGAGAGGCGGCGCTATTTCGATGGATTCGATCAGCTGCATTTCCAACTGTTGCGATTGGCCACGCAATCGCGCCAGCAGGCTTGCGAGATCAAGGGTAACGGGACCATCAAATTCGCGCGCCCTGATATAGGTGCCGGCCCCCGCACGTCGTTCCACCACACCTTCGGCCATCAACCGGTCAAGCACGCGCCGCAAAGTAACACGCGAGACGCCAAGTTCGACCGCAAGCTGCGGCTCGCCGGGAAAACGGTCGCCAGGCTTGAACTCACCAGCGCCGATGCGTTGGCTCAACCTTCGGTAGGCTTCCTCAGATCGCGAAAGCCCTTCCCCAGGAGAGAATTCTTCGTCCATCATCCGTTTTTTCCGTGGGGAATTGGAACTCAATTCGCGATGCGTTCAAGCGGTACGCCGGATGGAACGCAGATGAAATTTCTATTCAGGCACCTTAGTTGCCGCCGAAATGCCGTCAATTGGCACGATCGCGAGAATTCAGGCCCTTTTGATCGGGTCGATGCGCGTTTTCGATTGAGCGCGCTTACGACCGGTCATGCATCGCGGTCAAGCTGCAATGCCTTTCAGGAATACAATTACAGTTTGTAATTGGTTATGACGATTTCCAGCAAAAGTCACAGCTCAGGACTGCGGTAGATGCCGCGCTGTTTCACCGAAAAACGCAAGAATTGCCGCGAGGTAGGAGCGTGCAACCTCTATGTGGAAACGTTCCTCACCCTGTCTCCAGAGCAACACTTCGCATTTCCCGTAAAGCGTACGGGTCACCATCCCGATGGGAAACGCGGAAATATGCAAATCCAACGGGCAACCTGCCGAAAGTGCGAGCGCGGCACGTGGTCCAACCCATGCGATCCCTGCATAACCATGTGATATTTCGATCGCCCCTGAACCCGCGATTTTACGCATTTCCGGCGTGAAATCGACTTCAGAGAGCAGCCACCACTCGTCTGGACCGAGGCGCAACAGCGCAGCTTGATCTGCAATTTCTGCGCGCAACATTGCCGGAGCCCGAGCAAAACCGGTCGCCCGCAAACGCATTTCCACTGCCTGTTCTTCGGCCTGGAAAAAGAGCCTGTGCCGCATTGGCGAGGGCGTGAGCGCCACACCTGCGACATCGGGAAGCACCAATCCAGCGAAGGCATCTCGCGGCTTGAGTGGCGGTTCAACCATGAAGTGCTCTCCCCTCAGGGTCGACAAAAATCGGCGCGACGACGCGGGCCGCAATACGCCCGCTCGGCATAGGAATCACGATGGCTTCACCGATACGCGCTCGCCCGTCCTTGAGCATCGCGAGCGCGAAGCCGCGGCCGAGAGCGGGACTAAAATAAGCGCTGGTGACATGCCCTTGGGCTCTCACGCCCACCGAGCGTTCATCCGCGCGGATGATCTGCGCGCCTTCCTCAAGCACTCGGTTTGGGTCATCCGGCAGGAGGCCCACAAGCTGCTTCCGGTCAGACGCCGCGAGATCAGGCCGTGCCAGGCCGCGCTTGCCGATGAAATCCCGCGGCTTTTTGCCAAAGGCCCATGCGAGGCCGAGATCGTCGGGCGTGACGGTGCCGTCGGTATCTTGTCCAATGATGATGTAACCCTTTTCGGCGCGCAGGATATGCATGGCCTCAAGGCCATAGAGCCCACCGCCGAAGCTCTCGGCACGTGCAAGCAAAACGTCCATCGCCGCCTCGCCGAAATCGGCCGGCACATTCACTTCAAATCCAAGCTCGCCGGTGAAGCTCGCGCGCATCAGACGGCACGGCACGCCCGCAAAGCGCCCCTCGCGGATCGCCATATGCCCCATCGCCTCGAGTGAGAGATCTATACCCTCGATAAAGGATGCGATCACCTCTCGCGCCTTCGGCCCCTGCACGGCGATGGTCGCCCAATGCTCGGTCACCGAAGCCAGGAAACATTCCATTTCCGTGAATTCAGTTTGGCGGTAATCCTCCAGCAGATGCATGACGCGCGAGACGCCGCCTGTCGTGGTGGTGATGTGAAAGCGCTCCGTATCGAGGCGCGCGATGATGCCGTCTTCAATCAGGAAGCCCGCTTCATTCAACATCAGCGCATATCGACAGCGACCCACCCCAAGATTGGCGACGGGGTTCGCATAAATGCGATCCAGAAAGGCCGCCGCATCACGGCCCGTGATCTCGATTTTTCCAAGCGTGGAGGCATCGAATACACCCACGCTTTCGCGCGCCATGCGGGTCTCGCGCTGCACGGCGGCGGCGATGCTCTCATCCGCGCGTGGGAAAGCATGCGCACGCTTCCAAAGGCCGATATCCTCGAACACAGCACCATGCTTTTCGGCCAGAGCATGCATCGGCGTGCGGCGAACAGGATCGAAAAGCTCACCGCGATAAGCGCCGGCCAATACACCGAAGGTCACGGGCGTATAGGGCATGCGAAACGTCGTATGACCGGTTTTCGGAAGGGTTTGCGAGAGCGATTCCGCCGCAATGGCCAACGCGTTAATGTTGCTGGTTTTCCCCTGGTCCGTCGCCATGCCGGTGGTGGTGTAGCGCTTGACATGCTCGATCGAGCGGAAGCCCTCGCGCGTCGCGAGGCGGATGTCGCGTGCGGTGACATCATTCTGGAAATCGACAAAGGCTGAGGTGGCGTTGTCCTCATTGCCAAGCAGCAAGCCGAGGGCAGCGCCATGCATATCGAGCGGAAACTCGCCCGCTGCGAGGCCGGATACGCTGATGTTCTCGGGGACTTTATCCGGCACGAACGACGAAAGCGCTTCGTCCCAGCGCAGGTTGCCGCGTGCTTGGCTCAGGAGGTGCAAAGTCGGTGTGAAACCACCGGACATCAGCAATGCATCGCATGCGACGGTTTCAGATGGCCCGTGCTGAGATTGGCCTACATACGGTGCGTAGGTCACCCCTGTGATTTGCTTTTTGCCTGTTGTGCCGAGCAGCGTAACGCCGTTCTCGACCCGGATGCCGCGCGCCTTCGCTTCGGTCATTGCGGCTTGCCCGGACGTCGCGCGAAGGTCGAGAATTGCACCGATGCTCGTGCCAGCATCAGCCAAGGCGAAAGCCGTGCGATAAGCAGCGTCGGTTGTGGTGGCGATGACAATCTGGTGGCCGGGTACGGCGCCATACCGCTCGAGCATGGCCTCGGCTGCACTGGCCAGCATCACGCCGGGGCGATCGTTGTCGGGGAAGACCA
>JBOFZC010000144.1:0-6330 GCA_051654985.1 Rhabdaerophilum sp. | reverse complement strand
GGGCTTTCGATCCTCGCCAATCTGGATCATCGCGGCGCTGTGGGTGCCGACCCCAAGGCCGGCGATGGCTGCGGCATGCTGATCCAGATCCCGCATCTCTTCTTCGCCGAGGAATGCGCGAAGCTCGGTTTCACGCTGCCCGGGCCGGGCCGCTATGCCGTGGGCCAGTATTTTCTCCCGCGTGAAGCTGAGGCGCGCGCGCGCGCTGAAAGGATCATTGAAGACACGATCCGTGCGGAAGGACAGAGCGTGATCGGCTGGCGCGATGTGCCGGTCGACAATTCCGATCTCGGGGAGAGCGTACTGCCGACCGAGCCTTGTCACCGGCAGGTGTTCATCGGTCGTGCTTCGGATATCGCAACCGAGGAGGAGTTTGAGCGCCGACTGTTCATCCTGCGCAAGGTGATCTCGAACACGATCTACAAGGGTGTGGAGCGTGCGAAGGCAGGCGTGTATCCGGTTTCGGTCTCATGCCGCACGGTCGTCTACAAGGGCATGCTGCTCGCCACGCAGCTCGGCGGGTATTTCAAGGATCTCAACGATCCGCGCGTCGAGAGCGCGCTGGCGCTCGTGCATCAGCGTTTCTCCACCAACACCTTCCCGACATGGCAGTTGGCGCATCCCTATCGCATGGTCGCGCATAATGGCGAGATCAACACATTGCGCGGCAATCTCAACTGGATGGCAGCGCGGCAGGCTTCGGTTGATAGCGACAATTTCGGGGCCGAGATCGGCAAGCTCTGGCCGATTTCCTATGAGGGCCAATCCGACACCGCGTGTTTCGACAATGCGCTCGAATTCCTGGTGCGCGGGGGCTATTCGCTCGCACATGCCGTGATGATGCTCATCCCCGAGGCATGGGCCGGCAACCCGCTGATGAGCGAGGAGCGCCGCGCCTTCTATGAATATCATGCTGCTCTCATGGAGCCCTGGGATGGCCCCGCCGCCATCGCCTTCACCGACGGCTTGCAGATTGGCGCGACACTCGATCGCAACGGGCTGCGCCCGGCACGGTATTTCGTGACGAAAGATGACCTTGTGGTCATGGCCTCGGAAATGGGCGTTCTGCCCTTCCCGGAAGGCGATATCGTGAAGAAGTGGCGGCTCCAGCCGGGCCGCATGCTGCTGGTGGATCTTGTGGAAGGACGCATTGTTTCCGATGAGGAAATGAAGGCGCAGCTCTCCACCGCCAATCCCTATAAGGAGTGGTTGAAGCGCACGCAGATTGTTCTGGAAGAACTGCGCCCGGTTGAACCGCGCGCCAGCCGCACCGATGTCAGCCTGATCGATCGCCAGAAGGCCTTCGGCTACACGCAGGAAGATTTGAAGCTCCTAATGTCACCCATGGCTGTGACGGGTCAGGAGGCCGTCGGCTCGATGGGGACGGATACGCCGCCGAGCGTGCTCTCCTGGAAGTCGAAGCTGCTTTATACCTATTTCAAGCAGAATTTCGCGCAGGTCACGAACCCGCCGATCGATCCGATCCGCGAAGAACTCGTGATGAGCCTCGTGTCGTTCATCGGTCCGCGCCCCAATATCTTTGACCTCGAGGGCAATTCGCGCCGCAAGCGGCTCGAGGTGCGCCAGCCGATTCTGACCAATGCTGATCTCGAGAAAATCCGCTGTATCGGCCATTTCGAGGATCGTTTTGATACCAAAACGCTCGACATCACCTACGCTACCGGGCGTGGTGCGAAGGGAATGGAAGATGCTGTGAAGCTTCTGTGCGATCGCGCCGAGGCGGCGGTGCATGGTGGCTATAATATCATCATCCTCTCCGACCGCATGGTCGGGCCGGATCGCATCCCGATCCCCGCCTTGCTGGCGGTGGCCGCGGTGCATCATCATCTGATCCGCAAGGGATTGCGCACCTCGGTTGGCCTCGTGATCGAAACGGGCGAAGCGCGCGAAGTGCATCATTTTGCGTGCCTTGCAGGTTATGGAGCTGAGGCCATCAATCCCTATCTCGCCTTCGAGACGCTGGTCGCGATGAAGGCCGATATGGAATTCCCCGAAGAGGTGGACGAAGACGAAATCGTCAAGCGCTTCATCAAGGCCACAGGCAAGGGCCTGCTCAAGGTGATGTCCAAGATGGGCATTTCGACCTATCAGAGCTATTGCGGCGCGCAGATTTTTGATGCTGTGGGGCTTTCCAGCGCCTTCATCAATCAATTTTTCTTCGGCACTGCGACGACGATCGAAGGCGTTGGTCTGCCAGAAGTGGCTGAAGAGACGGTTCGCCGGCATGGCGAGGCGTTCTCGAACAGCCTTGTTCTCAAGCATTTCCTCGATGTCGGTGGCGAATACAATCAGCGCCAGCGCGGCGAGGACCATATCTGGACCTCCGAAGTCGTGGCCGATCTCCAGCATGCGGTCCGCACCAATGCGCGCGACCGCTTCGATGATTACACCCAGCGCATCGACGAGGTGGAGAACCGCTTCCAGACCATTCGTGGCCTCTTTCGCATTAAATTGGCCGAGGAAGCGGGTCGTAAGCCGCTCTCGATCGATGATGTGGAACCTGCAAGCGCGATTGTGAAGCAATTCGCGACGGGGGCCATGTCCTTCGGCTCGATCAGCCGCGAGGCGCATGAAACCTTGGCCCGCGCGATGAATTCCATCGGCGCGAAGTCGAATACGGGTGAGGGGGGCGAGGAAGCGGCCCGTTTCGAGCTGCTGCCGAATGGCCAGCCCAATCCGCGCCGCTCCGCCATCAAGCAGGTTGCGTCGGGGCGGTTTGGTGTCACGACAGAATATCTCGTGAACTCCGATGTCATGCAGATCAAGGTCGCGCAGGGTGCGAAGCCTGGCGAGGGTGGGCAATTGCCGGGGCATAAGGTCGATGCGACCATTGCCAAGGTCCGGCATTCAACGCCGGGCGTCGGCCTGATCTCGCCGCCACCGCATCATGACATCTATTCGATCGAAGACCTGGCGCAGCTCATCTTCGACCTCAAGAACGTCAACCCGGCGGCAGATGTTTCGGTGAAGCTCGTCTCGGAAGTAGGTGTCGGCACGGTTGCCGCGGGTGTCGCCAAAGCGAGGGCCGATCACATCACGATCTCGGGTTATGAAGGCGGCACGGGAGCTTCTCCGCTTACCTCGATCAAGCACGCGGGTTCGCCCTGGGAGATGGGCCTTGCGGAAACGCAGCAGGTTCTGGTGAAGAACCGTCTGCGTGGCCGTGTGGCGCTCCAGGTCGATGGCGGCTTGCGTACTGGGCGCGATGTGATCATTGGCGCATTGCTCGGTGCCGATGAATTCGGCTTCTCGACCGCGCCGCTGATTGCAGCGGGCTGCATCATGATGCGCAAATGTCACCTGAACACCTGCCCGGTGGGTGTCGCGACGCAAGACCCTGTCTTGCGCAAGCGCTTCAAGGGCCAGCCCGAGCATGTGATCAACTTCTTCTTCTTCATCGCCGAGCAGGTGCGCGAGAAGCTCGCCGCGATGGGTTTCCGCTCGCTCTCGGAGATCACGGGGCGGACGGAATTGCTCGACACCAAAGTTGGCATCGATCATTGGAAGGCGCAGGGGCTCGATTTCACGAAGCTCTTTGCGCAGCCGGATGTTCCGGCAACCGTCGCGCGCAAACACGCCGAAACCCAGAAGCATCCGATCGTGGATGTTCTCGACCGCCGCCTGATTGCGAAGGCGCGTGCAGCGATCGATGGCGGCGCGCCGGTGACAATGGAGGACAATATTTTCAGCCGTGATCGCGCGGCGGGTGCGATGCTCTCGGGTGAAATCGCCAAAGCGCATGGGCATGCCGGCCTGCCGGACGACACCGTGCGCATCATCCTGCGTGGCACAGCGGGCCAGAGTTTCGGCGCTTGGGTCGCGGCGGGTGTGACGATGGAACTCATCGGCGAGGCGAACGACTATGTCGGCAAGGGCCTTTCCGGCGGCAAGCTGATCATCCGCCCGGCGGACGATGCCGCGATCGTGCCGGAAAAGTCGATCATCGTCGGCAATACTGTGCTGTACGGAGCAATCTCGGGCGAGTGCTATTTCCGCGGTGTCGCCGGCGAGCGTTTCGCTGTGCGCAACTCCGGTGCCATCGCGGTGGTGGAAGGCGTGGGCGACCATGGCTGCGAATACATGACCGGCGGTGTCGTCGTGGTGATCGGCGAGACGGGCCGGAATTTCGCAGCGGGCATGTCAGGTGGTGTCGCCTATGTGCTCGACGAGGACGGCACCTTCCGCTCGCGCTGCAACCTTTCGATGGTCGACCTTGAGCCGGTTGAGGAGGAAGAAGACCTCATGCAACGCCTCCACCATCATGGTGGCGACCTCGAGTTCAAGGGCCGCATCGACATCATGGGCGATATGTCTCGCCACGATGAAGAGCGCTTGCATCAGCTCATTGCGAACCACCTGCGCTTCACGGGCTCAGGCCGGGCCAAACACATTCTCGACCATTGGGCGGATTTCCGCACAAGGTTCGTGAAGGTGATGCCGGTCGAATATCGCCGGGCCCTGCGCGAAATGGAAAAAGCGCGGCAATTGCAGGCCGCTGAGTGAACCCGCGGTTCGGGGCGATCCCGGACCTTTCCGAATAACTTGACGCGGGGCCGCCGCGGCGCTTCAGAACAGCGCGCGGTGCCAGCGAGACGACAGGTGAGAATATGGGCAAGGTGACAGGGTTTCTCGAAATCGATCGGCGCGATAGCAAGTATCAGCCGGCCTCCGACCGCATTCGGCATTTTCGTGAATTCACGCTGCCGATGGATGAGAAAGACGTCAAAGAACAGGCTGCGCGCTGCATGGATTGCGGCGTGCCGTATTGCCATGGTCCCAACGGTTGCCCGATCCACAACCAGATCCCGGATTGGAACGATCTCGTCTACCAGAATGGCTGGGAGGACGCGCTCGCGAACCTGCATTCGACCAACAACTTCCCGGAATTCACCGGCCGCATCTGCCCCGCGCCCTGCGAGGAAGCGTGCACGCTGAACCTCGAAAATGTGCCGGTGACGATCAAAACCATCGAGCAGGCGATTGCTGATCGAGGTTGGAAAGAGGGCTGGATCAAGCCAGAGATTTCTGACGTTCGCACCGGCAAGCGCGTGGCGATCATCGGCTCGGGGCCGGCCGGGCTCTCGGCAGCGCAACAACTCGCCCGCGTTGGGCATGATGTGCATGTCTATGAACGCGAACCGAGGGCTGGTGGCCTGCTTCGCTATGGCATTCCCGATTTCAAGATGGAGAAATACCATATCGACCGGCGCATCGAGCAGATGGAAGCCGAAGGCGTGGTGTTTCATTACAATCAGAATGTTGGTGTTTCGGTTTCGATCAGCGATCTCACGACCCAGTTTGATGCCGTTCTGATCGCGGCGGGAGCGGAGGCTCCGCGCGATCCCGGCCTGCCGGGGCAGGAGTTTGAGGGCGTGCATTATGCCATGCCCTATCTCGTGCAATCCAACCGCCGGGTCGGTGGCGAGCCAGTGCTCGATGCGCCGCTCGTGACGGGCGGCAAGCATGTCGTGGTGATCGGCGGCGGCGATACGGCGTCCGATTGCATCGGCACCTCCTTCCGCCAGGGCGCTCTCTCGGTGACCCAGCTCGATATCCGCCCGAAGCCGCCGGAGCTGGAGGACAAGCTCACGATCTGGCCATTCTGGCCGACGAAATTCCGCACCTCCTCCAGCCAGGCCGAGGGCGCGGATCGCGAGTTTCAGGCCGCGACGCTCCGGATCATCGGTAAGAATGGCAAGGTCACGGGTGTCGAATGTGCCCGCGTCGATGACAAGCGTCGCCCCATTCCCGGCACGGAATTCGTGCTCAAGGCCGATCTCGTTTTCCTCGCCATCGGCTTTGCAGGTTCGGTGAAGGAAGGCCTTCTCTCGGAAGCCGGTGTCGCGATGGACAAGCGCGCCAATGTCATCGCGAACGACCGCGATTACCGCACGGATAGAGCGAAAATCTTTGTTGCCGGCGATATGCGCCGGGGACAGAGCCTTGTCGTCTGGGCGATCCGCGAGGGGCGTCAGGCCGCCCGTGCGATCGATGAAGCGCTGATGGGAACGAGCGCTTTGCCGCGGTGAATGCGCCTCGATAGCCAACCAAAAAGGGCCGCTTCAAGCGGCCCTTTTTCGTATTGAGATGCGTGCGATCACGCCGCCTTGGCGCGGGGCTTCAACAGCCCGCGATTGATCAGGCATTCGGCAATCTGGATCGCGTTGAGCGCCGCGCCCTTGCGCAGGTTGTCCGAGACGCACCAGAAGGCGAGGCCGTTCTCGACCGTGTTATCTTCGCGGATGCGCGAGATATAGGTCGCGTCCTCACCTGCCGCATCAAGCGGGGTGATGTAGCCGCCGGCTTCAC
>JBOFZC010000143.1:0-1132 GCA_051654985.1 Rhabdaerophilum sp. | reverse complement strand
TCGGCCAGCGTCTCGATCGTGCGGCGCAGCCATTGATAGGCGCGCGCCTCCTTGCCGAGAATGTCACCGCGTTCCTCGATTGATTTATCCTTGTAAAGCGCATGCGCAGCGATGCCGTATTCGGCCACCTCATCCATCGCGCGGGTGCGGATCTGCAACTCGACACGCTGATGCTTCGGCCCGACCACCGTGGTGTGGATGGAGCGATAATCGTTCTGCTTCGGGGTCGAGATGTAGTCCTTGAAACGCCCTGGCACGAAAGGCCAGGCATTGTGAACGATGCCGAGCACTCGGTAGCAATCGGGAATATTCCCGACCATGACCCGGAAGCCAAGGATATCCGAGAGTTGCTCAAACGAAACGCTTTTGCGCTCCATCTTGCGCCAGATGGAATAGAGCTTCTTTTCGCGTCCCTTCACCTCGCCAGTGATGTTGTTGGCGATGAGTTTTTCGCGCAGATTGTTCTCAATCAGCTCGATGATCTTGCCCGAGCGGGCGCGAAACGCCTCAAGCCGCGCCATCACCATCCCGTAGGCATCGGGCATTAGTGTGCGGAAACAGATGTCCTCCAACTCGTCGCGCATCTCCTGCATGCCGATGCGACCGGCAAGTGGCGCGTAGATCTCGAGCGTTTCCTCGGCGATGCGAGCGCGTTTATCCGGCGGCACGTAATGCAAGGTGCGCATATTGTGCAGGCGATCCGCGAGCTTCACGAGCAGCACGCGCGCGTCAGCGGCAACAGCAAGCAAGAGCTTGCGCAGATTTTCGGCTTGAGCCGCCTTCTTGGAAACCAGATCCAGTTTTTTGACCTTGGTCAGCCCCTCAACCAGGCTCGCGATATTCTCCCCGAAGCGCTTGGCGATATCGGCGCGCGTCGTTTCGGTGTCCTCGATCGTGTCATGCAGCATCGCAGCGGCGATGGTCTGGTCATCGACGCGCAACTCGGTGAGAATCGCCGCGACTTCGAGGGGATGTGAGAAATAGGGATCGCCTGAGGCACGCGTCTGCGAGCCATGCGCCTTCATGGCATAGACATAGGCGCGGTTCAGGAGGTCCTCATCCGCATCCGGATCGTAGCGCCTGACGCGCTCGACGAGGTCGTACTGCCGCATCATGTGAGGCTGTCTTACCC
>JBOFZC010000142.1:0-4087 GCA_051654985.1 Rhabdaerophilum sp. | reverse complement strand
TCGTGTTTTTCGGTTCGGTTCTCGTGATGGATGCACGCCTTCTCGGGGCTTTGCGCGGGGAAGCCTACGAGGCTGTCATCGCGCGCTGGCGTCCCATCGCGATCGGCGCTTTTGTGGTGATCGCCTGCTCAGGCTTCATCCTGTTCGTGCCGGAGGCCGCAGCGATGGGGCGCAACAGCTCCTTCCAGATCAAGGCCGTTCTCGTGCTGATTGGGCTCGCCAATGTCCTCGCGATGAGCCGCGCCTTACGTCATCCCGGCTCTTTTGGAGACGTTCCCGGGGCAGCGCGCGTGCTGGCCGGTGTTTCCATCCTGATCTGGTTGATGGTCGCGGCCTGTGGGCGCTTCATCGCCTATGCCTGAGCTGACCTAAGCTTCGTCTTCACCCTCGAACAACCCGAATTGCGCGGGCTGGCGCTGTGGTGCGGCCATACCAAGATGGCGGAACGCGGCTTCGGTCAGGAGCCGTCCGCGCGGCGTGCGCTGGAGAAAGCCCTGCTGCAGCAAATAGGGCTCGATGATATCCTCGATGGCATCGCGCGGCTCGCTCAAAGCCGCGGCCATCGTCTCGATGCCCACGGGGCCGCCGGAGAATTTCTCGGCAATCGTGGTCAGATACCGCCGGTCCATCAGGTCGAGGCCTATGCTGTCGACATCGAGCATCACGAGCGCTTTGTCGGCGATGGAGCGGGTGATCCGTTCGACACCCTCGACGATCGCGACATCGCGCACGCGACGCAACAACCGGCCTGCAATGCGCGGGGTGCCGCGCGCACGCCGGGCGATTTCGTTCGCGCCGTCCTCGCCGATGCCGATGCCGAGCACGCGCGCGCCACGCGTCACGATGAGTTCCAGCTCTTCCACCGTGTAGAAATTCAGCCGGATGGGGATGCCGAAACGGTCGCGCAGGGGTGTGGTGAGAAGCCCGGCACGGGTGGTCGCACCCACAAGCGTGAATTTCGGCAGGTCAATCTTCACGCTTCGCGCGGCGGGGCCTTCGCCGATGATGAGATCAAGCTGGTAATCCTCCATCGCGGGATAGAGGATTTCCTCCACCGCCGGGTTGAGGCGATGGATTTCATCGATGAAAAGCACGTCGCGTTCTTCGAGATTGGTGAGTTGCGCTGCGAGATCGCCGGCTTTCGCGATCACCGGGCCGGAGGTGGAGCGGAAATTGACACCGAGTTCGCGCGCGACAATCTGCGCGAGCGTGGTTTTGCCCAGGCCCGGCGGGCCGACGAACAGCACATGATCAAGCGCCTCGCCCCGCGCCTTTGCGGCTGCGATAAAGACCTTCAAATTCTCCTGCGCCTGTTGCTGGCCGATGAATTCGCCAAGCGCGAGCGGGCGGATCGATTGATCGACATCGTCGCCGCGCTTTTCAGGATTGAGGAGGCCGGGGCGGGTCACAGATATTTCTTACATTACAATTGGGCTGCAAAACTCGTAAGCGGCTCCCAAAGTTTCAAGCTAGCTTCTTTAAAAGAATCAGATTCTTTTTTGAAACTCCCGTTTGAGTCTCGGTTCATCCATGAACAGTGAACATCTTTGTATTGATCGTAGGAATCTACAGTCATTTGCGGCCCACCTGACTTGTGTTGAACTTGGTCACCGGGCGTGAATTTATTTTTGTCGGCCATGTCGCTTATCTCCAAAGAATCGCAGGAGTTTGAAACTAACAAAATTAGAACAAAAAAGAAACACTCACTTCGCCAACTCCCTCAATCCTTGCCGGATGAGTGCACCCGTTTCGGCACTTTCACCCAAGGCCTTAGACGCCGCTGCCACGGCCGCCGCCGCCTGCGGCTGACCATAACCGAGATTGACGAGCGCCGAGATCGCATCTTTCAGCGGACCCTTCACACGGCCTTCATCGGCCTCGCCTGCGAGTTTCATCACGGCTGGGTCAACCGAGCCGAAAGCGGGTGCCTTGTCCTTGAGTTCCACGCAAATGCGTTCGGCGAGTTTCGGCCCGACACCGGAGGTACGAGCAATCGCCGCCTTGTCTTTCATCGCGATGGCGTTCGCGAGTTCACCGGGACGCAGCGTCGAGAGGATCGCGAGCGCCACTTTCTGCCCCACGCCCTGCACGCCGAGCAAGATGTTGAACCAGTCTTTTTCCAGCGCGGTCGCGAAGCCAAAGAGGCGGATCATGTCCTCGCGCACGATGGTTTCGATGAAAAGCGTCGCGCCTTCGCCCGCCTGCGGCAACGCCTGCAAGGTGCGGCTTGAGCAATGCACGAGATAGCCCACGCCGTGGCAATCGAGGATGACGTGCTCGTCGCCGTAGCTGTCGATGATGCCCTTGAGCTTGCCGATCATCTGTTCCTCACGGGTTGCATTTGAGGAAGACAGCACCTCGGCTGCCATCGGGCCAGAAAATGCGCAGATTGGTTGCGCTCGACTCGAGCGAGAAACGCTTCGGGCCAGGCGTGCCGGCATGCTCGCCCTGACAGCGCTTTCCATCGACCTGCCAGGCCGTGACACCACCGGAACTGCGGGTCTGGCGGAACGAGAGCCCGACGCAGGAGAACACCGGAAGATCGAGCCGGTCTTTCGTCAGCGTCGCGAAAAAATCCTTGCCGCGGCAGCTTGCGGCATCGAGCGCGTAGCGCCCCTCAGGCGGCTTCGGCGGTACGGCGGAACCCTGTGCCAAAGCGGCTTCGGCGCAAGCGAGGCTGGCCAGAACCAAGCCAGTGCGGATCATCGGATGCCCCTGTGATGCGCGTGGCAGATGGCGATCGCGAGGGCATCGGCCATATCATCCGTGCGGAACTCGGCCTTGGGAAGCAGCACTTTCACCATCATGCGGATCTGATCTTTTTCGGCATGCCCCGCGCCGACCACCGATTTTTTGACCTGATTGGGCGCGTATTCCGCGACCTTTAGACCTGCCTGAGCGGGCACAAGCATCGCGACGCCGCGCGCAGCACCAAGCTTGAGGGTAGAGCGCGGATCCTTGTTCATGAAAGTTTCTTCCACAGCCGCCTCATCCGGCGCGTGATCCCGGATCACTTGCCGCAGCCCTTCATGGATCGCGGCGAGGCGATCAGCAAGATCCGCCTTTGGCGAGGGCTCAACGGCACCACAGGCGATATAGGAGAGGCGCGAGCCCTCAATGGCCACGATGCCCCAGCCCGTATGCCTCAGGCCAGGATCGATGCCGATGATTCGCGTGGGCTGTCCCATGCCTGCTTTTATGGTCGGCAAGGTGAGAACGAAAGGTGAAAATACAACTTCTGTTGTGGATTGAGTGTTCAGCGGCCGTAAACACGGCGGAAGATCAGCGCGCCGCCGCGGCCGCGCGCTGTCGTGCTTGGTGAAGCCCAGAGGCTCACAGTGGCCCGTTCAGTCATGCTTGCTGTTCTCGCTGTCTGCACTTTCGGGCGGTCCTCAGGCGCGATGACACAGGTTGATGAGGGCTTTTCCCAGACATCGCGGACGAAGGGAATTGTAACGGCCCAGCTTATGGAGCTGAAAGCAGCCTCATTTTGTTGGACCTTTTTTTCTTTCATCAAGGTGTTGATGACTTCAGCCATAATACGGTTCGCTACAACAAAATCGATTTGTTTCTTCGTGAGATAGTCGGGGTTGCAATCGCGCATATGGAAGAGCCAATCATGAATGATATAGGCTGGCGCATAACCCCAGGGTGAAAAACCTTCGAGCGCGCGCACAGGCCGCGGGATTGAGCCGCCATCTGTATAAAATGCCTCGGGTTTGATTGTAATGTTGTCGGATGTTGTGAAGGAAAGTCCGTTGGTGCCTCCGACATAAACGAAGCGATCCTCTCCGACCCAGATGACCGCCAGTTCCCCTTTCAGCTTGCCAGTTTTGGTCTTGTCGAGCGTGATGCTTGCGCAGCCTGTAAGGCCTAAGAACAGGGCGAAGCAGATCAGTGCTGTTTTCAAGCTGCCCATCGTCCACCCCCTGCGCGAAGTGTCGGCGCCAGTGGGCAAGACGTCAAGCTGTGAGTTTCGCCATCACGTCGTCTGAAACCTCGAAATTGGAATAGACGTGCTGCACGTCATCATCATCTTCAAGGTTGCCCAAGAGCTTCATGACGCTCTGGGCCTTCTCCTCATCGA
>JBOFZC010000141.1:0-47881 GCA_051654985.1 Rhabdaerophilum sp. | reverse complement strand
CGCCATCGATGGGGAGCTTGTTCAGCTCGCGCCGCATGGCATCGACCGCAGCCTGATCCGCCGCCTTCTCATCGCCGCGCCCGCGCAGCTTGGCGGAAGCGACCGCCGCGCGCTCGGTGACGCGCACCAATTCCATGGTTAGAATGCGTTCGATGATCTTGTCTTCGGTAACGATGAGGTCGGGCATGGTGGGCTTCTTCTGGTTATGAGCGTTCGATTGGGGCGGCGTTTAGCAGTTTTGCGGATCGCGGTCACCCGCCGCAAAACACAGGATTATCGTTCGATCCGGATCACCTGCGGCTGGCCGTCGAGCACGCCCTCCTCGGCAATGGCCGCGACGGCATCGCGCACGCGAAGTTCGGTCGTGGCATAGGTGATGAGGATCACCGGCACCGCACCGGAAGCGCTGCGCGGCGTGCCCCTGCCCTTCTGCAGGATGGATTCGAGCGAGATACCACGCTCAGCCATGCGGCTCGCAATGGTTGCCGCCGCGCCGGGACGATCGAGCACCTGCAGGCGCACATAATAGCCGCCCTCATGCTGCTGCATCGGCGCGCGGATCGGCTTCGCCAGCGCACCCGAGGGACGCCCGAACGTCTTCACGCGATTGCCGCGCGCGAGATCGACAATATCGCCTACCACCGCCGAAGCTGTCGCGCCGCCGCCTGCACCGGGTCCGACAAGCGTGATAAGGCCAACCGGCTGCGCCTGAATTTCGACCGCATTCGTGACGCCCATCACACCGGCGAGCTGGCTGGTGCGCGGCACAAAAGTGGGGTGAACGCGCTGTTCGACACCCTGCGCCGTGCGCTCGGCCACACCCAGCAACTTGATGCGAAAGCCAAGTTCCTCGGCCATCTTGAGATCCAGCGGCGTGACGCCGGAAATCCCCTCGACATAAACCGCATCGCCATCCACTTCGGTGCCGAAGGCGAGCGCGGTGAGCAGCGCGAGCTTGTGGGCGGTATCATAGCCCTCGACATCGAATGTCGGGTCGGCTTCGGCATAGCCCAGCTCCTGAGCTGCCTTGAGGCAAGTCGCAAAATCGAGCCCTTCAGCCTCCATGCGGCTGAGAATATAATTGCAGGTGCCATTGAGAATGCCCGAAACGCGGGTGATCTCGTTGCCCACCAGCGCTTCGCGCAGGGCCTTGATCACGGGAATGCCGCCAGCAGCCGCGGCCTCGAAGGCGATGGTCGCGCCGCGCTGTTCGGCAAGGCGCGCGAGTTCACCGCCATGCGAGGCGAGCAGCGCCTTGTTCGCCGTCACAACCGATTTCCCGGCTTTCAGCGCGGCTTCCACGAGTTCTTTCGCGGAACCCTCGGAGCCGCCCATCAGCTCGATCACGCAATCGACATCCGGGTCGAGCGCAAGTGCCACAGGGTCATCATGCCAGCGATAGGGCGAGAGATCGACACCGCGATCGCGTCCTTTCGAGCGCGCAGAAACCGCCACGACACGAACGGGGCGACCCGCACGCTCAGCGAGTTCATTCGCGGCATTGGTGAGGATTTTGATCGTGGCGGCACCCACCGTGCCCAAACCTGCAACCCCGATCTTCAATGCATCCGGCATATCCGTCCCCGCCCCTTCGATTCCCATTGGTGCGTGCTTTAGCGGCTGCGGCGCGCGAGGGGAAGCGGGGATAAAGCTGGAGCCTCACGCCCCCCAAAAGCACAGGCCGGCAATCGCGAACAGCACCATCCATGCCGGGTGGCGCCCGCGTGTCGCAAGCGCCCAAAAGAGGCCGGAGACAACCATCGTGACGCCGATGATCATCACGGGATCGAGCACAAGGTTTCGGATCGAACTCGCGATCAGCAAAGCTCCGAGGGCAAAACCAAAGATGGTCACGAGATGCCAAGCCCCGCGCAGCACCCGCACCCGCTGTTCTGAGAGAACCGGACGCCCCTCGGAACGCGCAAGGCTGTCTTTGAGGCCTCGGAAAATGAGATGCTCGCCGGCGATGCTATGGGCAAGGCCGAGCAGCACCGCGAGCAGACCAGCGAAAAACAAAGGTAGGTTCATGGGGAGGCCTTACGGCGAAGGCAGCGCCGAGAGGTGCTTCTTCAGCTCGGTGTTCATTTCGCCGAGCCGCTTTTCGACCTCGGCGCGCTTGCGGCGGCCCTCGTTCTGAACCTGCATGACCTGGCTGATGGTCTCGATGAGGTCGCGGTTGGTTTTCTCCAACGTCTCCATATCGACAATGCCGCGCTGCGATTGCTTCTCGATCTCGATCGCCTGACCCTTCATCATCTCGGAAGCCTGTTTGAGCATGGTGTTGGTGGCGTCGGTGACGGTTTTCTGCATCTCCAAAGCCGATTGCTGGCGCGTGAGCCCGAGGAGCAGGATCATCTTCTGCTTCCACACAGGAATGGTGAGCTGCGTCGTGGCCTGAAGGTTCTCGATCAGGGTTTCGTCACCAGCCTGCACGATGCGGATTTGCGGCAGCTGCTGAATGCCGATCTGGCGCGCTTGCTGGAGATACATCACGCGCTTCTCGAGGCGATCGAGCGCTTGGAGGCCATCCTGATAGGCCTGCGCGGCCATCAGCCCCTCAGTGGTCGTGGCCTTGGCATCGGCATCGGCCTTGAGCGCCGCGAGGCGACCGGTTTTGAACTCCTCGCCATAGGCCTTGCCCGCCTCGATATAGGTATCGAGTTCGGCAATCGCCGATTTCGTTTGCTCGTGCAGGTCGTCGAGCATGGTGATGTCGCGACGCAGGCCTTCCTTGTGCTTGTCGAGTTCGATCGTCACGCGATCGATCTGCGAGGCCACGGTCGAGAACTGCTCTTTGAAGCGCGAGAGGCGCGCCTGCACATTGGTGAAGAGCCGCTGGAACCAGTTGAGCTTGCCAATGGTGGCGGGGTCGAGCCCCTTCGCCTTGGTGAGAATATCGGTGAGGAGCGCGCCAGTCGCACCCATCTCCTTGTTGCGGGTCTCGGCCAGAATGCGATCAGCGAAATCCGAGACACGGCGCTGGGCGTTATCGCCGTAAGTGACGATGGCGGCGCGATCGGCGAGATCAAGCCCCTCTTTCACCGCCTGCACACGGCCCTTGTCGAGCTCGATCGAGGGCAGATGGGCCTGGGCGGCCAGCTTTTCGGCGTCGGACATGGGGACCTCGTGGCGGGGTGAAGCGTCGCCGCGAGATGTAGGGGGGATGGCCCGGATTGTCACGGGGGAAGGCTGGAAAGGCGCAGTGCCTCGGGCACCAATGCCTTCAGACGCTCAACCGCTTCTGCGCGCCCGGGCACCGGCGGGTTTTCTCGAAGAGCAATTTCGAAAAATCGCAACGCCTCGGGAAAGCTGCATTTGGCCTCGTAGCAAAGGCCGAGTGCGAAGGCGTAATCTCCGCATTCATAGGTCTCATCGCCCCACGAAAGGGCTTTCAGCACCTCGATCGCTTCATCCAAATGGCCGCGTTCACGCAGAAAACCGGCCACCGCAGACAGGGTGGAGACAATCCGGCTGAGCCGCCGATTTTCGGTCGGCTCCATTGTTTGCCAGAAATCGTCCAATTCAAGTGGCATCGCTAGCGCCGCACTTACACCGCGCGCTTGATATCAATCACGTTGTGAAGGGTCGCTTCGGCCCCATCGAAGAACTTCTTCAGGTTGCGCGCGGCCTGGCGGATGCGTTGCTCGTTCTCCACGAGCGCCAAGCGCACATATTCATCACCATGCTCGCCAAAGCCCACACCGGGAGCGACCGCGACATCCGCCTTCTCGACCAAGAGCTTCGAGAATTCGAGGCTGCCGAGGGCGCGAAACGGCTCGGGGATTTTCACCCAGGCGAACATGGAAGCCTCAGGCGGGGGGATGTCCCAGCCGGATTTCCCAAAGCTCTCGACCATCACATCCCGGCGCTGGCGATAGACCGCCCGCATTTCGTGAATGCAATCCTCGGGGCCATTCAGCGCAGCAGTCGCCGCCACTTGAATGGGCGTGAACGCGCCATAATCGAGATAGGATTTCACGCGCGCCAGAGCCGCGCAGAGGCGCTCATTGCCCACGCAAAATCCCATGCGCCAGCCCGCCATCGAGAAGGTTTTCGACATCGAGGTGAACTCGACCGTGACATCCACCGCGCCGGGAATCTGAAGCACCGAGGGCGGCGGCTTGGCATCATCGAAATAGACCTCGGCATAGGCGAGGTCCGAAAGCAGGATCAGCTCATGCTTTTTCGCAAAAGCCACGAGATCGCGGTAGAAATCGAGATCCGCCACATAAGCCGTGGGGTTCGAGGGATAGCAGACCACGAGCGCGATGGGTTTTGGCACCGAGTGCATCATCGCGCGCTCAAGGGCTGGGAACATCGCCGGGGTCGGCTCAGCCGGCACGGAGCGGATCGCGCCACCCGCCATCAAGAAGCCGAAGGCGTGGATGGGGTATGAGGGATTCGGCACCAGAACGACATCGCCGGGGCCGCAAATGGCCTGCGCCATATTGGCGAAGCCTTCCTTTGAGCCAAGGGTCGCGATCACCTGCGTCTCGGGGTTGAGCTTCACACCGAAGCGGCGCTCGTAATAAGCGGCTTGGGCACGGCGCAAACCGCCAATGCCCTTCGAGGCGGAGTAGCGATCGGTGCGCGGCTTGCCCGCGGTTTCCACGAGCTTCTCGATCACATGCTTCGGGGCCGGCATATCCGGGTTGCCCATACCGAGATCGATGATATCCGCGCCTGCGGCTCGCGCCTTGGCCTTCACCTTGTTGACCTGTTCGAACACATAAGGCGGAAGGCGGCGGATTCTATGGAACTCGTTCATGGTCTTGTCCCCCTGAGCCGGGTGGCCCTTTCATGCGGGAAGGGTGAGAAACGGGCGATGACGCAAGTTATTCGCATTGTCCAGTGCTGTTTCAACTCACTGGGGCAGCAATTCTTTCGCTGGCGGGGCAGGACGAGCCGGAATGGTGCCATCGTAAGTGGATCGAGGCCGGGCGCGCTCGGCAAATCCACGACTGCGATTGCGCTGAGCGTCGAGTTCAGCCTCAAGGGCTGCGGCAGCTGCCGCATCACGCGGCGCGATGGGGCGCGCGGGTGGCGTCACACCGACGGGAACATATTCTGGTGTTGCCGGACGCTGAGCGCGGACGAAGTCGGCGGCTTCTCCGGGTGCATTGGCGGCACCAGCCAGCACGGCCGCACGCTTGGCGATGTTGTCCTCCGCGAACGGTTGCGGGGCGCAGCCTGAAAGCAGCACTGTCATAAAAAGGCCGGCGAGACCGAGGATAGTGTTCGGGCTGCGGGAGCGTTCCAGACGATGGATGCGTTTCATATGGGGTATCCTGCGTGAAGCGAATGTCGCTCCAAGTTGGTTTCTGCTTTCCTAATGCGGCGGAAATGGGCAGAAAAGAATGAAAGGGGGAGCGGCTTCGCAACACGCTTCTCGCAAGAAGACGGATGTGGGGGGAGACGGATGAGCGACAAGGAGCGCGACGCCAAGGCCAAGGCGGCTGCTACAGCCCCTGATGCTATTCCAGATATTCCGCAACCGCCTTTCGACCTCGAGAAACTCGGCGCGATTTCGACCGAAATCCTGGCAGAAAGCTCAAAAGTCAGCGCAGCCTATATCGGCGCGATCGAGAGCGGTGAGAAGGCTTCCCTCGTACCCGATGAAAGTGCTGATTTTGCCAAGACGATTGGCGCCGTCGCTGAATACTGGCTCAAGGATCCGGCACGGCTGGTTGAGGCTCAGAAAAATCTCTCGCTCGATATGATCAATCTCTGGAGCTCGATGCTCAAGAAGGTCAATGGCGAGGACGCTCCTCCTGCGGTGGAAATGCCGGCCAAGGACAACCGTTTCGCCGATCCTGAATGGAACGAGCACCCTTATTTCAACTTCCTCAAGCAAGCCTATTTCATCGGTTCGCAATTCGCGAACACGCTGGTTGAGAAAGCCGAAGATATCGACCCGCATACGAAGAAGAAGGCTGGCTTCTACATGCGCCAGCTCGCGAGCGCGCTTTCGCCTTCGAACTTCATCATGACCAACCCGGAATTGCTGCGCACGACGATCGAGCAAAAAGGTGAGAATATCGCGCGCGGCATGAAAATGCTCGCGGAAGATGTGGCCGCTGGAAAAGGCGAGATCAAACTGCGCCAGACCGATGGCACGGCTTTCGAGGTTGGCGTGAATATGGCCACGACGCCGGGCAAGGTGGTCTACCGCAACGACCTCATTGAACTCATCCAATACACACCGACGACCGAGAAGGTCTTCGCCCGGCCGCTGCTGATCGTGCCGCCGTGGATCAACAAGTTCTACATTCTCGATCTCAACCCGGAGAAGAGCTTCATCCGCTGGGCCGTATCGCAGGGGCTGACGGTGTTCGTCCTCTCATGGGCAAACCCGACCGAGAAGCACCGCGGCTATGATTGGTCGACCTATATGGAGAAAGGGCCGCTGGCCGCGCTCGACGAAATCGAGGCAATCACTGGCGAGAAGAGTGTCAGTGCTATCGGCTATTGTGTTGGCGGCACGTTGCTCGCCGCCACCCTCGCCTATCTCGCGCAAACCCGAAGACCCAAGCGCATCTCCGCCGCGACTTTTTTCACGACACAGGTGGATTTCACCCATGCGGGCGAACTCCTGACCTTTGCCGATGAAGAACAGATCAGCGCAGTCGAACAATTGATGGAGCGCGTGGGATATCTGCCTGGCGCCAAAATGGCTTCGGCTTTCAACATGTTGCGACCAAACGAACTCATCTGGTCGTATATGGTCAACAACTATCTCAAGGGCAAAACCCCGCCGCCTTTCGACCTGCTCTATTGGAACTCGGATTCCACCAATATGGCCGCAGCGAACCATTCGTTCTACTTGCGCAATTGCTACATGCAGAACACGCTCGCCAAGGGTGAAATGAAGCTTGCTGGCAAGACACTCGACCTCGGCCGGGTGACCATCCCCATCTACAATCTCGCGGCGAAGGAAGATCATATCGCCCCGGCCAAATCGGTGTTTGTTGGCTCGAAGCTGTTTGGCGGTACGGTGACCTATGTGATGTCGGGTTCGGGGCATATTGCCGGAGTGATCAACCCTGTTGCGAAGCCGAAATACCAGTACTGGACCGGTGGGGCCGTGGAAGGCGAGTTCGAGACTTGGGTCACCAAGGCGACGGAAACCGCCGGCACATGGTGGCCACATTGGCTGGAATGGGTCAAAAGTGGCGACAAACTTGTGCCAGCGCGTCAGCCCGGAGGCGAAGTGCGCGAGCCCCTCGGCGATGCGCCCGGTGATTTCGTGCGCGTGAAGGCCTGAGTAACCGATCGGCCCTTGCGTCTGTAACGCGAGCGCAGTCTCGGGTTAGCGTTCAAATCCCAGCCAATCGCTGACGCAACAAAAAAGGGCCGGTTTCCCGGCCCTTGATGTTTTCTGGCTTCAACCACTCAGAACTTGCGAACCAGCGGGTCTTCCTTCTTCGGACCAGCGCCCCAACGTGAGGTCAAGCCGATCGAGAGGAGATGCGCGTTCTGCTTGCTCTCGCCCGTGAAGGTGATGCCCGGCACGAGAACCTGGGTGATCGGTGCCTTCTGGAAGTGCAGGTAGGAATACGATGCGTTCAGGCTGAAGCGCTCCGAAACATCATAGGTGAAGCCGGTCGAGAGCCAAAGGCGATCGCTGTCCGGGAGCGAGAGACGACGCACTGAGTCTTTCACGGGTGAAATCTCGTAGCCGATACCGGCGCGCACAGTCAGAGCATCTGTCGCCCGATACTCAGCGCCGAGCGAGAAGAACCAGCCATCCGAATAGCCGAAGGGCAGCACGGCCAGCGCCGCACCCGGACCCGGCGGCGGGTTCTTCAAGCGGGCATTGCCGATGCGGCCCCAGTTCTGCCACTCGATCGAGCCGAGGATATCAAGGCGCTCGGTGACGGTCTGCCGCAACGAGAGGTTCACGCGGTTCGGCAGATTGAGAGTGCCTTTAGAATTGTTGCTGGTCAGCGGGCCGAAGCGCGTTTCGCCTTCCACGTTCTGCTCAACAAGCGAGCGCCAGCCGAGGCCGATCTGCGTGCCCTTGCGCGGCGTAAAAGTCAGGCCGGCAGTGACACCGAAGCCCCAGCCATCCGCCTTCATGATGCCTGCGCCCGGAGACGGCAGGCCAAGGCCGGCCGGGAAAGCGACGGTCTGACGCGCGGTGATGTACTGGATCTGCAGGCCAACACCGAACGACAGCATGTCGTTGAACTTGTAGGCGAGCGACGGAGTGGCCGTGATCGCACGAAGCTTGGTGGTCGAAGCCAGCAGGCTACCGCGCCACAGGCCATCAGACTTGGTCGAGTTGCCGTAGGTCGAATTGATCGAAAGGCCAGCCCAAATGTTGTTGTTCAGCTGGTAAACCAGATAGGTCGCCGGCACGAAGTAATTCATGCCGTAGCTGCCCTGGCCCGGGAGCAGGGCATTGATGCCCGCGCCGGCTGCGCTGTACGAGCCCGTCGACTTCGAGGACGGAACACCAAACGTGTAGTTCGAGTCCATGGTGAAGCCACGGAAACCGGTCATGGTCGCAGGGTTCATGAACAAGGTCGCGGCCGAGGAGGATCCCGGAGCTGCCGCACCCGCATAGGCCATGCCGTTACCGACCGTGCTCTGCGATGAATTGATGAAACCGCCGGCATAGGCCTGTACGGAAACCAGCGACGCGGAAGCCAAAAGCACCGCGCGGAACATACCCTTCATGAAAGGCCCCTCTCATCCCGTGATCTGGCGGTGTTTGCGATTCAATGGAATCGCGGAGTTCACCGCTCATTTACTGTCCCGCTCATTTTGCAAAGCTCTGCTCGAGACGCAACTGCACCGTTGGAAAGCAATTTGCCTGGCAAAGAGGCTCTCCACGCCGACAAATCGGCAAAAGCGGCAGAATTTCACAAGCGAAGCCGCCGCTCCGCCTGAATTCTATTGGTTTACGCATGAACTTTCGCGGAATTTTACCCTCAACGGGATCGCGACCTAATATAGGCAAATCCGTGCCACCCCCGCATTTTCAGCGCAGTGTTGCAGCATAAGCACAAGAAACGCCTGCGCTTGCCTGCATTCGCGTACTCGCCCCGGAGATATGTCGCCTTGAAACCGGTGAACGGAAATGCTCCAATAAAACTCGCTTTTGAGCGCTGGGGGGCAGGATGAAGCTTGTTCGGTTTGGTCGAGTTGGTCGTGAGAAGCCTGGTATCATTGATTCATCAGGGAAAATCCGCGACCTCTCAGAACATGTGTCGGAATTGTCGGGCGCGAACTTGTCGCGCAAATCGCTTGCGAAGCTTTCGCGCGTAAAGCTCGATCGCTTGCCGCTTGTCGGTGGCCGACCACGGCTAGGCTCATGCGTCACAGGTGTCAGCAATTTCATCGCTGTCGGGCTGAACTACGCCGATCACGCGGCTGAAACCGGCGCACCGATCCCGAAAGAGCCGATCCTTTTCAACAAGGCCCCGTCCTGCATTGTCGGGCCGAATGATGACGTGATGATCCCCAAGGGATCGGAAAAAACCGATTGGGAAGTCGAACTTGCGATCGTTATCGGCGAAAGCTGCTCTTACATTCGTGAGAAGGATGTACTGGACGTCATTGCCGGTTTTTGTGTCTGCAACGATGTTTCCGAGCGTGCTTACCAGCTCGAAGGCACGGGACAGTGGATGAAGGGCAAGGGCTGCCCCACCTTCGGCCCGCTCGGTCCCTGGCTCGTGACCCCAGATGAAATCCGCGATGTCCAGAAGCTGGGTATGTGGCTCGAAGTGAATGGCCGGCGCATGCAGACTGGCTCCACCGCGACTATGATTTTTGGCGTGAAGTTCCTGATCTCTTACATTTCGCAGTTCATGCGGCTGGAGCCGGGTGATGTCATCACCACAGGCACACCCCCTGGTGTGGGCCTCGGCAAGAAGCCACCGGTTTTCCTGAAATCCGGAGACATCATTCGCCTCGGCATTGACGGACTCGGAGAGCAGAAGCAGCTCGTCACCGCCTGGGGCGGCGATTGAGGCTCTTCAGAGCCCCAGCATCAATTTGAGGTTCTGCACGGCGGCACCTGAGGCGCCTTTGCCGAGATTGTCGAGCCGGGCCACAAGCACTGCCTGCCCTTTCGTGTCGTCGCCGAACACGAAAAGCTCCATGGTGTTGGTGTTGTTCAGGGCTTGCGGCTCAAGCTTGCCCTTGAGAGCCGCAATTTCCGCCGCATGGGCCACGCGAACCTCGCCGCCGCCCGCGTAATGCGCCGCGAGACAATCGCGCAGGGTCGCCACATGGCTCACGCTTTTCAGCGCCGAGAAATGCAGCGGCACCGAAACCAACATGCCTTGCCGGAAATTGCCCACACTCGGCACGAAAATCGGCTGATGCCAGAGGCCGGAATACCGCGTGAGTTCCGGCAGATGTTTGTGGGCGAATGTCAGGCCGTAGAGTTCGAAATCCGGCGCCGAACCTGCCTCGTAAGCCTCGATCATGCTTTTGCCACCGCCGGAATAACCCGAGACGGCATTGATCGTCACAGCGTGATCCGCCGCCATCAGCCCGGCATCGACGAGCGGGCGCAACAGCGCAATGCCGCCCGTGGGGTAGCAGCCGGGATTGGAAACATGGCGCGCCTCGGCGATTGCCGAGGCTTGTCCAATGGCCATCTCGGCAAAGCCATAGACCCAGCCCGGTGCGACGCGATGCGCGGTCGAGGCATCGATGAAGCGCGGCGCATCGGCACCGAGCCCCTGCCCCATCGCCACGGTTTCAATGGCCGCATCATCCGGCAGGCAAAGAATGACAACATCGACTTCCGCCAGCAACGCGCGCTTGGCTTCGGCGTCTTTGCGCTTCTCGGGCGCGATGGAGCGCAATTCGATCGCCGTCTCGCCCGCGAGCCGCTCGCGGATCTGGAGACCGGTGGTGCCAGCCTCGCCATCGATGAAAACCGTGGGTACCCGGCCCTTGAGTTTGGGCCGTTTGGGTGCCGCGGGATGCGCTGTTGCATGCAAAACGATCGACATGGCGAAGCCTTTGTATGGAATGCTTGGAAAGGAAGACACGCAGCGGCACGCGGGGCAGGCCGCCCCGGTGAAAGATCAGATCAGGCTCGTCGCGGTTGAACCGCCTGAAGAGAAGGCCGCATGTTCCCAGCTCCTGCGATCGCATCCGCACTCAGACCGGGCGGATGGATATCGGCCATCTCCATGCCGAAAATCGCCGTTCGATGCAAGGGCCCGCGCGAGGCCTGCCTCATTTCGCGGCCGCTTTCTGGCCCATATGCAGGAACAAAGCGAAGATGATCCAGGGCAGGAAAAAGCCACCCGCCCACATCACCAGCCCGACAAAATGCGCCCATTGCGGCGCGCTCGGTGCGTTGTTGGTGAGAAACGGAAACATGCTCACAAGCCCGATCAGGATGACGGGCGAAAGAAAAGCCAATGCCGCCATCGGCACCCGCACGGCCATGGTCCGGTGCTTAGCGAGAAGGATGAGCAGGCTTGGCAGCAGCACAAGCAGCACAAGCAATCCCAGAGCAATGATGCGCATGGCCGTTTTCCAGAGCGTTTCGCTTGATATCGGCGAGGATGGCGCGAAGTGCAAGCACCTCACAATGAGGCATTCGCCAAATTTCCCGCGTGCATCCCGTTCATCTCAGGGCTAGGCAGAAAACGCTAACTGCGATGCCCCACCCTCGAATGGTCTGGAATTTCCCATGCGTCTTCCCACCGGCAATCCGAAGCTCGATGTTTATCTCGCGACTGGCTATGAGAGCGTGCGCGGCATGTCCTCGGCTTTTGCAGCCTCGATTTCCGGCCACATGATCCGCCGCCAGACCGAGATGGGCATCAACGGCCATATCGCCGAGATCGGCACGTTTGAGGGGCGCTTCTTCATCGCTCTCGCGCATGGCCTCGCGCCGCGCGAGCACGCGATCGGCATCGATATTTTCACCTGGCCTTCCGAGAAAGTGCTCGACAACCTGCACGAGAACCTCGCGCGCCACGGCATTGCGAAAGATCGCTACACCGCGATCAAGGGCTCAACCGCCGATATGGGCATTCCCGATGTGATCGCCCCCGTGAAGGGCCGCGCGGATATCGACCCGCTGCTTCCCATCCGCTTTTTTCACATTGACGGGCAGCACGACGAGGAAAACCTCACCAAAGACCTCGCCCTCGCCTTGCCCTTGATGCATCCGCAGGGGCTGATCGTGCTCGATGACATGCTGCATCCGAGCTATCCCGGCCTCGTCGAAACCGTGCACAAATGGCTGCGCACCCACCCGGATTGGGTGTGCCTCGCGATCATCGACCGCGAGGATATCGTCGCGGCTGCGAAATATGTGCTGGTGCGCGCGGAATCGATCCACCTTTACGAGCAGGATCTGCTCACAAGCTTCGCCACGAATGTGTTCCCGATGGGCTCGGATGTGGAAGGGCATTTCACGGTGGTACTGACGCCGGAGCCAAGGTTGGCTGAGGTCGACTAAGTCCTACCGCTCCATAATCCGTGGGCCCTCGACATCAATCAACTTGCCGCGTGATGGCACGTCGATCCGCAAGGTGCGATCTGGCGGAACGGTTTGACGCCCAGGATTGCGCACTCCCATCGGCGGAGCGGGTCGCACGGGTTGGAAGCCCTCGGCCTGCTCGGGCGGGCGCATCGGGCGGAGAATCGGTGTTGGCGGTGGCGGTGGCATCGGGATCATGGGTTGGGTGAGCGCGCGCGTGCCGTATTCATGCGCGTAGGGCACATCGCCGGGCATACGGCCGGGAATGGGATGATGCTGCGCCATCGCCGCGCTGGCCATGAGTGAGGCTGACGCCGCAAGGATCAAGCGCGACAGGCCGCGAGAAATGGAGACCGTTCGGTTCATTCCACCAACTTGCCCGGATGATGCGGCAGGCTCAAGGCAAGAAAAAAGCCCCGGCGAACCGGGGCTTTTGAATTGGTGGCTCAGTGTCATTCCCGACGCCTGAAAGGCGGGCGGGAATCCATCTTTTCTGGTTATCAAAGCCCGGCAAGATGGTTTCCCGTCCGGGGCTGCGCCCCGCCGGGAATGACACCCGTGCCTTAGCGCTTCGAGAACTGGAAGCTGCGGCGGGCTTTCGCCTTGCCGTATTTCTTACGCTCGACGGTGCGGCTGTCGCGGGTCAGGAAGCCGCCCTTTTTCAGAACCGGACGCAAGTCGGGTTCGAAATAGGTCAGCGCCTTGGCAATGCCGTGGCGCACGGCACCGGCCTGGCCCGAAAGACCACCGCCATCGACCGTGACCATCACGTCATACTGTTCCGCGCGACCCGCCGCGACGAGCGGCTGGTTGAGCAGCATGCGCAGCACGGGGCGAGCGAAGTAAACTTCGAGCGCGCGGGTGTTGACCGTGATCTTGCCCGAGCCGGGCTTGATCCAGACGCGGGCAACCGCGTCCTTGCGCTTGCCGGTGGCATAGGCGCGGCCGAGCTTGTCGAGCTTCTGCACATGCACCGGCGCTTCGGCCTGCACGCCCTTGGTGGAACCGCCGAGATCGGCGAGAGAGGAAAGGGTCTCAGCCATTAGCCGTGCCTCGTGTTCTTCGGGTTGAGCTTGGCCACATCCAGAACTTCCGGGGCCTGGGCTTCATGCGGGTGGGTCGCGCCCTTGTAGACGCGCAGATTGCCGAATTGCTGGCGGCCGAGCGGGCCGCGCGGAAGCATGCGCTCCACGGCCTTTTCCACCACGCGCTCAGGGAAGCGACCATCGAGAACGAAGCGCGCAGTGCGCTCCTTGATGCCGCCGACATAGCCGGTGTGGTGATAGTAAACCTTGTCTTCGCGCTTGCGACCCGTGAACACCACCTTCTCGGCGTTGATCACAATCACATTGTCGCCCATGTCCACATGCGGGGTGAACGTGGCCTTGTGCTTGCCGCGGAGACGAAGCGCGATGATCGAAGCAAGGCGGCCAACCACGAGGCCGGTGCCGTCAATCACAATCCACTTCTTCTCGACCTCGGCGGGCTTTGCCACGAATGAACGCGTGGCGGAGCTGAGAGCCCTCATATCGTCCTCGATCTTTTCAAAAATGAAACCGGCGCGAGAGCCGCGCTGGGATGAGGGGGTGGATAAAGCATTGGAATGGCGCGGTCAATGCGTTTTGAATGACAAGAAATGCATCAATACCTCATTTTTTCAATAACTTACGTTATGCGGTATTATTTTACCGCATTTGTTTTATTCATTTTGAATGATTGGCGGCACGGAATAGGTACCGGTAACATGCGCGACGGGCTCATCTTGCCCCTCGGAAAAGATGCTCACCTCACCCACACAAAGCCGCTTCCCGGCCTTCAAGAGACGCGTTTCGCTGAGCAAATCACCCACCTCCGGCTTGCGCAGAAAATTGATCGAGAGATTGGTCGTCACGGCCAGGGGCACACGCCCCACGACACTCAACACCGCTACATAGAGTGCGAAATCGGCGAGGCTCATCATGGCCGGGCCGGAAATCGTGCCGCCGGGACGAAGGTTTTTCGGATGGTGTTTCATCCGCACGCGGCACGTGCCGTAGCCGACTTCCTCAATGAACAATGTGCGACCGCCGACATGAACTTCTGGGAAAACCTCGTCGAGATAGGTTTCCATTTCATCGCGGGTTAGAGCAGGCACGGGCATCATCAGACCTCTCACAGAGGCCAATAGAGGAAAGCTGGCGCCTCCGCTTGTCAATCATGTCGCGGGTTGCATCGCTGCGCTAAAATCCCCATTCTCACGCGCATGATCCCAAACATCCCAGAACTGAACACTACGCCCGCCGACCTGGTCTATCCGGATGAGTTGATCCGCTCGATTCTGAAGACTTGCAAGCGCATCGCTCTGGTGGGGGCAAGCGACAACCCTGCGCGCCCCAGCTATTTCGTATTCAAATACCTTTCCGAGCGCGGTTATGATGTCATCCCCGTCAACCCCGCGCGCGCCGGGCAGATGCTCCTTGGCAAGCCGTTTATCGCGAACCTTGCCGAGATTGAAGGCCCCGTGGATATGGTCGAGATCTTCCGCAACTCGGAGGCCGCGATGGGCGTGACCGAAGACGCGCTGAAACTCAATCCCCTGCCGAAAGTGCTCTGGATGCAGCTCTCGGTGCGCAATGATGAAGCGGCGGCGCTCGCTGAGGCCAAGGGTATAACGGTCATCATGAACCGCTGCCCGAAGATCGAATATGGCCGCCTGTCCGGTGAAATCTCTTGGCAGGGCATCAATTCGCGCATTCTCTCGGCCAAACGCCCCGCCCTTTCGACCAAGGGCTTTCAGAAGCTCACACTCGATCGGCGGCAGTGACGCCGTTAATGTCGTGTCATGAATTCCATCTAGCCCAAGGGCGAGAATGGAGGCTCCGATGACCGAACGTCTATTGAATGTGCTGTTTCTGTGCACCGGGAATTCTGCTCGCTCAATCTTGGCAGAATCGATCCTTCAGAAAGAAGGCGCCGGTAAATTCCGGGCGTTCTCAGCAGGCAGCCAACCAAAAAGCGAGGTGAACCCTTATTCGCTGCGCGTTCTCGCGAGCATGGGTTACCCGACCGAAGGGTTCCGCTCGAAGAGCTGGGATGAATTTTCGGCTCCCGATGCTCCAAAAATGGATTTCATCATCACTGTGTGCGACAGCGCGGCGGGAGAGGCTTGCCCGCTCTGGCTGGGTCACCCAATGGTCGTGCATTGGGGCATTGACGACCCCGCTGCTGTGGAAGGCACGGATATCGAGAAGGAGCGCGCCTTCGTGGAAGCGTTGCGTCTCATGCGCAACCGCATCACGATTTTCACCAACTTGCCTTTGGCGACGCTAGACAAGCTCGCGACCCAGGAAAAACTTGACGAGATCGGCCGTATGGAAGGTGCCTCGGGCCAATGAACCCGCCCCTCCCGCGCCGCATTGCCGCCGAGGCGCTCGGCACGCTTCTGCTAGTGGCGACTGTGGTGGGCTCAGGCATCATGGCGGAGAAGCTGGCAGGCGGGAACGTGGCCATCGCGCTTCTTGGCAACACAATCCCCACCGGGGCCATTCTTGTGGTTCTGATCACCTTGCTCGGCCCGGTCTCGGGCGCGCATTTCAATCCCGTGGTGACCGCCGTTTTCGCCGCCGATGGCTCGCTGAAACGCAGGGATGCCGTCCCCTATATGGCGGCGCAAATCGCGGGCGGCATCGCGGGCACGATGCTGGCTCATGCGATGTTCGGCCTGCCGCTCGTTGGGGCAGGCATCGCCGCGCGGACAGGCATTGGCCAATGGATCGGCGAGATTGCGGCGACCTTCACGCTGCTTTTCGTGATCATTGGCGGGCTCAGGCATGCGCCGGAGAAAATCCCGCTGCTCGTGGGGCTGACGATCACCGCCGCCTATTGGTTCACCTCGTCGACCTCGTTTGCGAACCCCGCCGCGACCATCGCGCGTGGGTTTACGCCGACATTCTCAGGCATCGCGCCGGGGGATGTCACAGCCTTCATTCTGGCGCAGATCTTGGGCGGAACGCTCGGGGCGATCACCGGGAAATGGCTGTTCGCCGCGGGGAAAAACGAGAGCTAAAAATCGTTCGTCAAAAAGAACGTTTCGATTGACGAACGAAAATCCGTTCTGTAGAACGTCCTCCACTGAATTGGAGGAGCACCAGAATGACCGATCGCGCACCCGGATTTTCGACCCTTGCCATTCATGCCGGCGCACAGCCTGATCCGGCGACAGGTGCGCGTGCCACCCCGATTTATCAGACGACCAGCTTCGTCTTTGATGACGTCGATCACGCGGCCTCGCTCTTCGGTCTTCAGGCCTTCGGGAACATCTATACCCGGATCGGCAACCCCACCAACGCGGTGCTCGAGGAGCGCGTCGCGGCGCTCGAAGGCGGCACGGCGGCGCTCGCTGTGGCCTCGGGCCATGCGGCGGAGCACCTCGTGTTCCACACCCTGCTCGAACCGGGCGATGAATTCATCGCCGCCAAAAAGCTTTATGGCGGCTCGATCAACCAGTTCAATCATGCCTACAAGAAGTTCGGCTGGAACGTGGTCTGGGCGGATAGCGACGATCTCGAGACCTTCCGCAAGGCCGTGACGCCGAAGACCAAGGCGATTTTCGTCGAATCCATCGCCAACCCCGGCGGCGTGATCACTGACATCCAGGGCATTGCGAAAATCGCGCGCGACGCCGGCGTGCCGCTGATTGTCGACAACACTTTGGCCACCCCTTATCTCATCAAACCGTTCGAGCATGGCGCGAATATCGTGGTGCACTCGCTGACGAAGTTCCTCGGCGGACATGGCAATTCGATCGGCGGCGTCATCGTCGATGGCGGCAATTTCGATTGGGCGAAAACCGGCAAGCGTTACCCCTCGCTCACAGCACCGCGCCCGGAATATGCCGGCATGGTGCTCGGCGAGACCTTTGGCAATTTCGCTTTCGCCATCGCCTGCCGCGTCCTCGGCTTGCGCGATCTCGGCCCGGCGCTCTCGCCGTTCAATGCGTTCCAGTTACTCACGGGCATCGAAACGCTGCCGCTTCGCATGCAGCGCCATTCCGACAATGCCCAGAAGGTCGCTGAATTCCTCGCGAAGCACGCAAAAGTGAGCTGGGTGTCCTATCCCGGCCTCAAGGGCGATAAATACCACGCGCTGCAGCAGAAATATTCGCCGAAGGGCGCTGGCGCGGTCTTCACCTTCGGCCTGAAAGATGGCTACACGGCGGGCATCAAGCTGGTGTCGAACCTCAAGCTCTTCTCGCATCTCGCGAATGTCGGCGATACGCGCAGCCTCGTCATTCACCCCGCCTCGACCACGCATCGCCAGCTGACCGATGAGCAGCGCGCGCAATCGGGAGCAGGTTCCGAGGTGATCCGCCTCTCGATCGGCATTGAAGACGCCGACGACCTGATCGCCGATCTCGACGCCGCCCTGAATTCCTGAGTCGAACGATGCCCGCGCGCGCACTTCATTTCGCAACGCGCGCCGTGCATGCCGGCGCGGCTCCCGATCCCGCAACAGGTGCGCGATCGTTCCCCGTCTACCAGAGCAACGGTTTCGTGTTCGAGGATCTCGAGCACGGGGCGGATATCTTCGCGCTCAAACGCACGGGCTTTGCCTATGCACGTGGCTCGAACCCGAATTGCGCGGCCCTAGAGCGTCGCATCGCTGATCTTGAAGGTGGCAAGGGTGCGATCGCTGTCGGCTCAGGCCAGGCTGCGTGGTTCATCACCCTGCTCACCTTGTTGGCGACGGGGGATCGATATGTCGGCGCAAGCCGGATGTTCGGCGGCTCGCTCGGCCTGATGAAGCGCATGGACCAGCGCCTCAATATTGGCGTGCAATGGGCCGAGCCGGATGCCACGAGCATCGCCGGCGCTGTCACGGGGCAGACCAAGGCAATCATCATCGAGAGCATCATCAACCCCACCGGCGAGATTGTTGATATCCCGGCCATCGCAGCGGTTGCGAAAGCGCATAACCTGCCCTTGATTGTCGACAACACGCTGGCCTCGCCTGCCCTGCTGCGTCCGATTGAGCATGGCGCGGATATCGTGCTGCATTCGGCCTCGAAATTCCTCGCCGGGCATGGTCATGCGATCGGCGGCATCATCGTCGATGGCGGCACGTTCGATTGGAAGAACGATGCACGTTTTCCGCTGATCTCGAGCCCTTGGCCGGATTATGACGACATCGTGCTGGCCGAGTCCTTCCCCGAAACGGCGTTCACCGCCGCGGCACGCCTCACCGGCATGCGCGAATATGGCCCCGGCCTCGCGCCGATTCTGGCGCAAATGATCACGACGGCGACCGAAACCCTGCCGCTGCGGATGGAGAAGCATTGCACGAATGCGCTCGCTGTGGCGCGGTTTTTGGCCGATCATCCGGCGATTGTCAGCGTGTCGCACCCACTTCTCGGCAGCGACGCCCAGCGGGCGTTGGCCGGACGCCTGATGCCCGATGGGGTCGGTTCGATCTTCACAGCGACTCTCAAAGGCGGCGAGCAGGCAGCAAAACAGGTGCTCAAAGCAGTGAAGCTGTTCTCGCACCTCGTGAATATCGGCGAGAGCCGATCATTGCTCGCGCACCCCGCGACGACGACACATCGCACACTCAGCGAAGCGACGCGCGAGAGCCTCGGCATCACGCCCGGCACATTGCGCATCTCGATTGGCCTCGAGGATGAGGCCGATCTGATTGCCGATCTCGATCAGGCCTTGGCTAGACTCTGAACTCGCATCGCGTGGATCACCGCGACGAGCAGCACCAGCATCGCGAAAGCCTGGTGCGCCAGCCCGGCCCATAGCGGCACGACGAGAAGGAGCGTGATCACGCCCATCACGCCCTGCAGACCGACAAAAACCGCGAGCATGCGCGCCATTTTCACGACTTCTGTTCCACGCGCCGCAATCGCATGCCAGATCGCGAAAGCAAGAAGGGCATAGGCCCCAAGCCGATGGTTGAACTGCACCATTGTGGGGTTGTCGATAAAGTTTTCCCAAGCCGGCTTCACCTTGAAAAGATGCTCGGCGGGCGGAATCAGCGCGCCATCCATCAGCGGCCAAGTGTTGTAGGTGAACCCCGCTTTCGAGCCAGCGACAAGGCCGCCCAAAGCGATCTGCGCCAGAACGGCTACCACCAAGGCCCAAGCCGCGCGTTTCAAACCTGCTGAGCCCGGTTTCTGCGAACCGAATGCGCCCCAATGGCTCGCCATCACCACGAGGCCGATGAAGAACAGGCACGCAAAGGTGAGATGCAGGGTGAGCTTCACCGGCGCAACCGCCACCATTCCCGGCTGCAATCCCGACGCGACCATGATCCAGCCGATGGTGCCCTGTAGCGCCAGCAACAGGCCGAGCCCGAAGGTCAGCGCCGCCATCCGACCGCGGATGACCCGCGCCGCCCAGAAGACGAAAAAACCTCCAAGCATCACAAGGCCGATGAACCGCCCAAGCTGCCGATGGCCCCATTCCCACCAATAGATGAACTGGAAATCGCCGAGACTCATCCCGGCATTCTGGAGTTTGTATTGCGGGGAAGCGCGATAAAGCTCGAATTCGCGTGCCCAATCCGCTGCAGAAAGCGGTGGAATGGCGCCCGTGATCGGCTTCCATTCCGTGATCGAGAGCCCGGAACCCGTGAGGCGCGTGGCACCACCCACGGTCACCATGATCAGCACCAGCACGATCAAAACCATCAGCCAGAGGCGGAAAGCTTGCGCACCGCGTGCCTCGGAATGAACCCCGACCGGGCTTCCAGAAAGTGAAAGGGCAGACACGTTTTGCAACTCCTTCCCGCTTGCTTCTCTCGAACAAGAGCCCGATATGCACCTTGCATCGCGAAGGGCAAGCGTCACTTCGCCGCGAAGAGCTGGAACAACAACATGAACCCGCGCATCAAAAAGCTGATCGGCACCTTTGTGATGGTGTTCTTCGTCGGCTTCTACGCGCTGGTGATCGCGGCGGTTGCACCACGCATTCTCGTCCCGGGCACCTCGCGCTGGATCGAATTGGCTTTCTACGTCATTGCGGGACTGGCCTGGGCGATCCCGCTGATGCCGTTGATCCGCTGGATGGAAAAAAAGCCGCAGGGCTGATCAGGTAACGTCGAGTTTCCGACCCTTCTGCGCAAAGGCCGTCGGCAGGCCGGATAACAGCGCACGCACAAAATCGACATTTTGGAATAGGCCATTAACCGATATACGCGGCAAGGCTAGGAGATGCGACGCATGCTCAGGAAAGATGACACCGGGCCGCGTGGTAACTCCTGTCTCGAGCCCGGCCGCCCGCGCAAAGGCGAATTCGCGCACAGAGGCCGAGGTTGAATCACCGACCGGATAAGCAAAATGCTTCACGGGCTTGCCGATTTCTCGCTCCACCCGCGCCTTGCTCTCGACGATCTCGGCCTGTGAAGCCTCATCGGAAAGCGTTTTCAGGCGCGGATGCGTCATGGAATGCGCGCCAATCGTCACCAGAGGATCACGTGCGAAATCACGAAGAGCGGACCAATCCATGCAGAGCCGCTCCACGCGCCCGATCGTGTCTATCCCTGCATTGGCTGCCATGGTGGCGACAATCTCACGCACCGTCATTTCCGGAAGCTCACGCAAATTCCAGTAGAGCCGCTTGAACCCGGCGCGCTGCTCATCCGGCGTGCGGGTGGGGTGCACAAAACGGCCTGAGGGCAATTGCACTTCGATGGTTTCACGAGCACGCACAGCGTCTTCAAGATCGAGCCACCAGAGCGGCGTCGTGCGCTCGGCAAAACCTGATGTGACGAAAACCGTGAACGGGGCCTCATAGCGCTTGAGAATGGGAAGCGCATAGTCACGCGTATCGCAATAGCCATCATCGAAGGTGAGCACAGCAAAGCGTTTGCCACCGTTCTCAATGCGATCTTTTACGGCATCCAGCGGGATGATGTCATAATCGAGGGCACGCAATTCGCGGATCACCGTTTCGAGGAAGGCCGGCGTGATTTCGAGCAAGCGGTTTTCGGGGAAGATCCGGTCGCTCGCGAGACGAACGTGATGAAAAGTGAGGATCACGCCCAAGCCACCCAAACGCCCGGCCATAAGCCTGTCGGCGCGCGTCACCGAAATCGCCTTCAGGGCGAGCCCGATGAAAAGATAACGCATGCTCGCCATAAATCGCCCGATGGAATCGCCTCTCCCCCGAGGCCCCGGGCTTGATTAGCGGTTTCTTCGCTCCTTTGCAGCCAGAAAGGAGCGAAACCTATCTTGAACATGGTCCAAAGCCACTTCCATGCCCCTGCCCGCCACCAATGTCGTTGAAATCCAATCGTTGCGCATCCTCGCGGGCGAGGCGGCGCTCACGCGACTGGCAGAAGCGGGCACGAGCCTCACACCATTCCAGCAGGTTGGCTTTCTGGAGCCTTTGCTGCGCGAGACACGCGCGCTCGATCGCTTCCGGCTGATCGAGATCACAGCAGGTGACGGCTCCTTGTTGCTGCCTGTGAGCATCGAAAAGCGAGGCCCCTTCATTCTGGCAGATATCGCAGGCGGCAAGCAGGCGAGCTATCATGCCGGTCTACCCAGCGTTGACCTCGCAATCTCGACGAAAATACTGCGCGACGCGTTGACCAAAGCGGGGCATGAACTCGGCATCGACGCCTTCACCTTCACCGATTGCCCCTTGAGTTATGCTGGCCGCGACAATCCCCTCACGATCCTCGGGCGTCAGCCAAGCCCCAGCTCGGGTTGGGCGCTGAGTTTCGATGGCGCCGCCGACGATATTCTCGCTCGTCTCTCCGACAAAGATGACCGCAAAAAGCTCCGCCAGAAAGCGAACAAGCTTTCGGCCTTCGGTCCGGTGCGCGCCGGATGGGCCCAAACGCCGGAAGACCGGTCAAAAGCGTTTGAGGCCATGTTCCGCTGGAAAGCTCAACGCTTTGGAGCTGCCGGGATTGATGACCCTTTCACTGGCCACGGCATGCGTGACTTCCTCGCCAGCGCCGGTGAGAACGGCACACTTCGGCTTTTCACGGTTGCAGCGGGCGAGCGACTTGTGGCGGTTCTCGCCGGTGTTCAAGCCCATGGGTGCTTCTCCGGCATGCTCAACGGGCACGAGAGCGAGGCGGAAATTGCCCGCACGAGTCCGGGCGAGCAGTTGATTGTGCATTTGATCCGAGCGCTGAGTGCCGAGGGTTTCCGGCAATTCGATCTTGGGGTCGGCGAAGCACGCTACAAGGCGCATTACTGCCCCGAGAGAATTGCTCTTGCGGATTGCGCGGTTGGCGTCAGCCTCAAAGGGCAGATGGCGGCTCGCCTGTTTCTTGTCGCGCGCGCAACGAAGCGTGTAGCCAAGCAAAGCCCTCGAATGATGGCGCTCGTCGGGCGTCTGAGGCGGTTACGAAGCAGAAAACAGGCCTCCGCTTGATACCCTTCAACCCGCTGCAGCGCGCCGACGTCCCTCGCCCGGCGGCGGCTCGTGGCTCTGGTTCGCCTCTTCCTCGACAATGAAGACCGGGCTACCACGATAGCTTTCAAGCTTCTCCGCCGAGGTTTCGAGATGGGCCTCGCTGACATCACCCGACGCAACGAGCGCGAAGGCATCGGCGATTTCCCCGAAAGCGTCGGCGGCTGATCCCACCGGACCGGCATCGATCACCACGAAGGCATAGGCCTGAGCCAAAGCATCGACAAGCGAGAACACCGCCGCACCCGCTTCAGGCCCTGAGAGCAACGGCGCAATCGGCTCACCTGCTGGCACAAGATGAAGCCGCGAGCGCGGATCACGGTGGATGATATCGGTGATCTCGCCCTCCCCACCGAGATAGGCGGCAAGGCCGATGGCCTCCTCACCCACCACACGCGGGTAAAGCTCATTCGTGCCGGAAAGATCGAGCACGATGGCAGCGCCATCCTGCGACAGGCGGCGGCCCAGACGCATCGCGTGAAGAGCCGTGCGAGACTCACGCCCCATGCCATGCAGCATCAGGATTTTTCCACGCCCAAGATAACCGAGAATAGCGAGTTCAGCCGCAATCTCATCGGCAATAGCGTTCGAGGCGCGCGACCGAATGGAGAGCGCGGCTTCATCCGGCAGCAAGCCGGCGCGCGCCGGCATCGTGATGGGCCGGATGTGATCGTTATCGGCCGGAATAACTTCCGGCTTTTTGCGACTGCGGCGCGGCAGAGCTGATTGCACGAGGCTCGATAACAGCCCAGGTTTGGCGCGTGTGCCCGGTGGAGGTGCATCGGGCGAAGGCGGTTGTGGCTGCGGCTCGCCATCGCCGATGGCCGCCGGAGCCGGATACGCGCCGGAATAGCCGGAATATTCCGGGTAAGCGAAAGCCGAGGCACGCGCCATCAGGTGCAACGAGGCCACAAGCGCCGAGGAGATCACCAATGTGCCGATAGTCGCGAGCAACACAATCGGCAATCGCTTCGGGAAAGCCGGGTCGTTCTGCGCGAAAGCGCGGCTGATGATGCGGGCATCGGCTGGGGCGGTGTTGTCATTGGTGCGGGCCGCAGCATCGAGGAACTTGTTGCGATAGGAATTGAGTTGCTCGCGCAAGGCCGTCGCCTCACGTTCCAGCACCTTCAACTGAACCTCATCTTCGTTCGAAAGAGCTGCCGACTTTTTCTGGCTGGTCATTTCGACCTGCAAACTCTGCAGGCGAGCACCGGCAGCGCGAGCATCGTTTTCCAGGGCACGCGCGGCACGCTCAGCAGCGGCACGGACCTGCGTCTCGAGATCAGCGAGCTGAGAGCGCAATTCCTGCATGCGCGGATGGCCCGGAAGCAAGGTCCGCTCGTCAAAGGCAATCTGCGCCTTCAAGGCCGCGCGCTGTTCAAGCAGCCGACGGACGAGTTCGTTGTTGTTGATCTCGCTGGTCTCGAACACGCGTCCAAGGCGAATCGCTTCGCGAATGAGTTTGGCGCGGCTTGAAAGATCCGCCTGCTGCGTGCGGGCGGTTGCAAGTTGGGAATTCATTTCCGTGAGTTGCTGCGTGGTGATCGAGATGTTGTTCGCCCCGACGAACAGCCCGCGCTGGGCCCGAAAGGCCTCCACACGTCCTTCGGCTTCCACCACCTTCTTCATCAGCGGCTCAATCGCCTTGTCGAGCCAATCGGAAGTGACGCGCGACGTATCGCGCTTTGCCCGCTCCTCACGGCTGAGATATTCCTCGGCGATGCGGTTGGCGACATCCGCCGCAACTTTCGGATCCTCCGATTGGAACTCGATCTGGATGACGCGGCTTTTGCCCTGCGGGAAAACCAGCAGGCGCTTGTAATAGGTGCGCAGCACGCGCTCCTCGCGCGGAATCGAGCGTGGATCGGGCAACAACCCGGTGACCATGCCGAGAATATCAACAATTCCGAGCCCCTTGGAGAGCGGATCGAACTCATCGCGTTCCGCGAGCTTCAGGTCGCGGATCACCTTGAGCGCGAGATCCTTCGACATCACGATCTGCACCTGGCTCGCGACAGCCTCAGCGTCGATGGCGGGATCGGAACGATTGTCGCGCTCGGGACGGGAATAGACGGTCTCTCGATTTTCAAGCAGGACGCGCGCCTCCCCCGCATAGCGCGTGGGGAGTATGTTCACGACCGCGATCGAGCCGAAAAGCGCCAGGAGCGTCGGTATGATGATCCAGAACTTGCGCTTCCAGAGCGCGCCGGCCAGGCCGGCCATATCTTGGTGGGCGCCGAGTGAGGGGGCAGCCGGCGTGGTCGCCGCGGACATACGGTTCTTCCCCGTTTTCGAGCTTCAACAGACTCTACTGTGCAGCAAACATGGTTTCCACACGGTTAAAATCGCGCGGTTTTGCAATTCGTTAACCATGCTCGTTCATGGTCGGATCAAAGGAATTCAGGACGATTCCATGATTTCACGCCGTGCCCTTCTTGCTTCATTCTCGCTGGCCGCTTTGGCTGGCTGCGCGGGCGCGCCGCGTCTGACGCCGGAATTTCTCAATGCCCAGATCCATGAGCCATACACGCTCGATGCCGGCGATCGGCTTCGCGTGATTGTGTTCGGGCAGGACAGCCTCTCGAACTCCTATGGTGTTGACGGCGCCGGGCGCATCTCGATGCCGCTGATTGGGTTGATCGACGCGCGCAATCGCACCACGCATCAACTTCAGGCTGCCATTGAAGGCCGATTGCGTGCCGGCTTCCTACGTGAGCCGCGGGTATCGGTAGAGGTCGAGCAATACCGGCCGTTCTTCGTGCTCGGCGAAGTGAATACATCGGGGCAATATCCCTTTGTAAACCAGATGACTGTGCAGACAGCGGTGGCGATCGCAGGTGGCTTCTCACCACGCGCCAACCGAAATTATGCAGAGCTGACCCGAGTCATCAACGGCGAGATTACGACCGTCGCGGTGCCGATCAATACGCCGATGCGGCCTGGTGACACGATCGTGGTTCGCGAACGCTTCTTCTGATGAGCGCCCCCTCGCAGCGCCCTTTGCGGATTCTCTTCACATTCCGTGCGCCTGTCGGCGGGCTGTTTCGCCATGTCTATGATCTGGTCAAAGGCCTCGTTCTGCGCGGACATGAGGTGGGAATCCTGTGCGATTCCTCGACGGGTGGTGCACGCGGCAACGCCTTGCTTGCAGAACTCGAGCCAACTCTGAAGCTCGGCCTGCACCGCCTTCCCATGCAGCGCAACCCGCATCTCTCGGATGTTCCCGCCTTCCGCAAAGTGGCGGAGCTGGTGCGTGAAATGAAGCCGGATGTGGTGCATGGGCAAGGTGCGAAGGGCGGAATTTACGCGCGCCTCGCTGGCGTCTTGAGCCCGAATTCCGGGCCGATCCGCTGCTATACACCGCATGGCGGCAGCCTGAACTATTACCCTGGCTCGCTCGCGCACAAGATATTCATGAAGATCGAACACGTGCTGGAGCATGGCACGGACCTCTTCCTGTTCGAAAGCCAGTTCGTGCTCGATCGTTTCAACGAATATGTCACGGTGTCGAAACGCCCGACACTGGTCGCGCTCAACGGCCTCTATCCGCACGAATTCAACCCGGTTGTCCCCAATCCGGATGCTCGAGATTTCCTCTATGTCGGCGAGTTCCGCGAAGCCAAGGGCATCGACACTTTCATCAATGCTCTGCTGATTTTGGCGAAAAGCGGCGCACGCCCTAGCGTACAAATGGTGGGCTCTGGCCCACTTGAGTCCCGCATCCGGGAGCAGATCGACGAAGCCGGCCTCACAGAACTTTTCGCTTGGCGCGGCGTGACCCCCGCGGCGGAAGCCTTCAAGCTGGGCCGCATTATGGTGGTGCCGTCACGTTTCGAATCGCTGCCCTATATCGTGCTGGAAGCAGTGGCCGGCGCTCTGCCGCTGATCTCGACCGATGTCGGTGGTATTCCCGAAATCCTTGCGCGCGATTATCATTATCTCATCCCACCCAATGACCCGATCGCGCTGTCATCGGTGATGGCGGATGCTCTCTCGCGCCCCGATGCCGAACTGCGCACCGATGCGCTCAAGCTCTCCGCGAGTGTTCAGGAGCGCTTTCGTGTTGACCTCATGGTCGACACCATCGTCGCGGCCTATCGCAACGCAATGGCCGAGCGCCGCTGAGCACGGTTAACCCGATCTTGAGATGCTTTTGAGAAAAACAGAGCGGTGCTGCGTGCCGCAGCATCACGTTGTGTTGCGTCGGGTCAGTTTTGCGTCATGTCGGCTTCCAACATCACGCCCAGAACCGGGCAGGATGGTAAGATTGAACCACCCCTTGGCTGGTTCAGACGCATCATCGCGCCGCGTCCTGGCGGTGACCCCACACTTGGCCCCCTCGCTTTTTCTGCTTTAGCCTGCGCGCTGGAAACCTTGCTGATTACGGCATCCGGTTTCCTGATCGCCGTGATCTATGTTGGCGAATATCCGGCGATCTTCGCCGAATACCTGCTGCCTGTGCCGTTGCTGGCCCTGGCGAGCATCGCGATTTTCAGCTCTCTCGGGCTTTACGAAATTCCCGTGCTCCGCCGTTTCGCGAGCGGGCTTGCCCGCCTCGCCAGCGCCTGGACCATTGTGTTCCTGATGGCTTTCACGCTCATTTTCTTCCTCAAGATGGAGGGCGTGTTTTCGCGTGTTGTGTTCGGCAGCTGGTATGCTTTGGGGCTAGCGGTGCTGGTTGTTGCACGCTTTGCGATCGCTCAGCTCGGACAAGCTCTGGCCACACGCGGGTTGTTTAGACGCCGCGCCATTCTCGTCGGCGGGGGGCCGGAGGCGGATGCCTTCCTTGCCGCCCTGAAAACGCAGCCGGATCATGATCTCGATATTCTCGGGCTTGTCGATGATCGAACCGACGAACGTTCACCGGCTGAAGTCGGCGGCGTGCGCAAGCTCGGCGATGTCGCGAGCCTGCCCGCGATCGTGCGCGCAAACCCGGTCGATCTCGCGATTTTTACCCTGCCTGTGACGGCCGAGGGGCGCATCATCAAGATGCTCAGTGCGCTCAACGTGCTGCCCATCGATATCCGTCTCGCCGCACATTCCCAGAAACTTAGGTTTCGCCCCCGTCATTATGTCTATTTCGGCGCTCTGCCGGCTTTCTCGATCTCCGATCGTCCGGTCGCGGGATGGGCGACCTTTCAGAAAGTGCTGCTCGATCGTGTGATCGGTGGCTTGATCCTGCTCGCGCTCTTGCCGGTAATGGGGATCATCGCGCTGCTCGTGAAGCTCGATAGCCCCGGCCCCGCCCTCTTCCGTCAGAAGCGTTTCGGCTTCAACAATGAGCCGATCGAGGTCTTCAAGTTCCGCTCGATGTATGCGGAGAAAACCGATCACGATGCCGCGAAACTCGCGACGCGTGACGACCCGCGCATCACGCGCATTGGGCGCTTCATCCGCCGAACTTCGCTTGATGAACTGCCGCAGCTGATCAATGTCGTGATCTACGGCAATCTTTCACTGGTTGGCCCACGCCCGCACGCCTTCAAGGCCAAAGCCGGGGATCGGCTCTATGAAGATGTGATTGACGGCTATTTCGCCCGCCATCGCGTCAAGCCGGGCATGACCGGCTGGGCCCAGATCAACGGCTGGCGTGGCGAAACCGACACCTCGGAAAAGCTTCAGAAGCGGGTGGAGCACGACCTGCATTACATCGAGAACTGGTCGCTGCTGCTCGATGTCTCGATCCTCGTGATGACGCCTTTCGCGCTCATCCGGGGCGAAAACGCGTATTGAGCGGCGCGATGCTTTCGCCCCACCGTTATCCCGGTTCACAACTCCCCCGTCCCGGCTGGACACGCCATTCGCCGTTTCCCTCGCGCCTCCTGATGCCGCCTCGGCACGGCGCGGAAGTGCTGCTGCTGATCTGGCTGGCGCTAACGGTTTTCACGGGCGCGTTCGTGGTGGTCGACGTTGCTTACAACATCATGACCGTCTCCGCCCTTGGCCTCTTCGTGCTGTTTGGGCTGCGACTGGATCGGGCGAATATCCCGCTGATCCTGTTTCTTGTGGTCTATAACATTGGCGGCTTGATGGCCTTGCAGCCCTACCTCTCGGATGAGGAGAGCCGCGCCTTCATGCTTGGCACCTGTTATGTGGCTGTCACGGCCGCATTTTTCGCGATGATCCTCAATGAGAATGCCATCGCGCGGCTTGAGGCCCTGAAATGGGGGTTGATCGCCGGGGCGCTGGTGGCGGCGACCACCGGCATTCTCGGCTATGCTCGTATCGCCGGGCTTGAAGACTATTTCACGATGCACGGCGGGCGCGCGAAAGGCACGTTTCGTGACCCCAACGTGCTCGGGCCGTTTCTGGTGTTGCCCGCCCTGTTCCTTGCTAATGACATGATGCGCGGAAAGGGAAACCTGGTGCTGCGCGCGGGGTTATTCGGCATCATCACGCTCGCTTTGTTCCTCACCTTTTCGCGTGGAGCCTGGGCGAGCATCGTCATTGGTATGACGACGCTGATGATCGTGAATGCTGTCACCTCTGACAATGCGGCGATGCGCGCACGCCTTGGGCTGTTCGTCATTCTCGGTCTTGCCGGGATGGCGATGGGGATGGTGGCGATCCTCTCGGTCGATTCCATCTATGAGGTTTTTGCCGATCGTTTCGTGCTGCAAAAAGACTATGATTCCGGCCCCTCCGGCCGGTTCGGCAGCCAATTGCGTTCGATCCCGGAACTTCTGACCCTTCCCTTCGGGCATGGGCCGAACCGCTTTTCGTATTTCTATCCCGAGAACCCGCACAACACCTACATCATGGCGTTCTCGTCCTACGGATGGTTGGGCGGCATCGCGTTTCTCGGGTTCATCATCACGACCGTGGTGATTTCGCTGAAAACGCTGTTTCTGCGCACGCCCTTCCAGCCCTATGTTCTGGTTGTCTTCTCGGCCCTAGTACCGCATCTTGTGCAGAATTTTCAGATCGACACCGACCGTTGGCGGCACCTGTTCATGATCTACGGCCTCACCTGGGGCCTGGCCGCGATCTCCCGCCGCTGGATCGGCGAGTATCACGCTTATGCCCATCAAGCTTATCGTGCCCAACAGGGGATGCGCGAACGCATGGCGGCCGAACCGGCGGAATGATCAGCGCCGGGCGAGCAGCCCCGTGTAAACGTCTTCCAGCCGTCGCAGATGCCGTTCCGGCGTGAAAGGCTCGGCCCAATAGCGCTTGTAAGCGGCTTCCGACATCGCACGCGCAACCTCGTCGCGCTGCAGCACGCGGATAGCGCGTGTGAGGTCTTCGGCATCCCCGTGCTTGAACCAGAGACCGGTTTCGCCGTTCACAACGCTTTCACGCCCTGCTGATCCATCCGAGGCAATGACCGGCGTGCCAAGCGAGAGGCTTTCGAGCACCGTAAGCGGTTGCCCCTCATACCAGAGCGAAGGAAACACCAGCGCCCGCGCCGCACGCAATCGCTCGCGCACGCCGGTAGCATCATGCCAGCCGAGGAAGCGCGCTTCCGGGTAGCGTGCTCTCAGCATTTCGCCTGCCGGCCCGTCGCCGACGAAGACCGGAGCGAGCCCCGCGCGACGCATCGCCTCGGCATAGAGGAAAACGCCCTTTTCCTCCGCGAGACGCCCGACAAAGAGGATCTCGCCCGCGACAGGATCGGGCTTAGGCCCAAGCGCATCTACCTCGATCGGGTTGGCGATTTCATGCAGGCGCGTGGAAGCGGGGAGATGCTTCTCGATGATACCACGCTGGAACGGGTGGAAATAGGCGACGTCGGAGAGAACTTGTGGCAGGCGATGCCAATACTTTGCCGCGCCCAATCGCGCCGCACGCCAGAACTTGAAGCCCCAGCCGCGCGTATCGCAATTCGTCGAAAGACACGCCATCGATAGCGGCTTCAGATGGCAATGCTCATGCGTGCCGTAATGATAAAAGCCCCCATTCGGGCAGAGCAGAAAATACTCGTGCATCGTGTAGAGCACGGGCAGTTTCGAGGCGCGGATCGGGCCGGCAATCGCAGCCGAGAGCGCCTTGTGCCAGCCATGCACGTGGATGATCGTCTCGCCGCGAGGCTGAGCCTTCAGCAATTTGTGCAGCGCCCGCGCCGCACCGCGATTGTCGATGGCCCGCCACGCGGCGGAGATCCGGCTGGGATCACCCACGAATTCCGGCTGATCGATGCAATGCACCTCGATGCCAGCTTCCGCGAGTGCCGGATCGGCCGGCCCCACAGCCGTGAAGAGCACGACATCATGCCCAGCCGCTTTCAGCGCATAGGCGGAATCGAGCGCTACCTTGGCTTGCCCGCCATTCACGAAGCACCAATCGACGATGAGGATCACACGCATCGGCAGGCTTTCCGAAGAGCAGCGCCGTGGGCGCGCGCCGTCACTTGCGCAGGATCACAACCGCATAGGTCGTGAACGTGCGGATATCGAGCGCGGCTGCGGTGCGATTGGCCAGATGATCGATCTCGCGCGCCACCGGCACGCGATCGAGATAGCGATGGCCCCAGAAGGGCAGAACCGCGACCTCGGAATATCCGATCGGATCAAGCATGCGGCGCAGTTTTTTCTCTGAGCCGAAACACCAATCGTAATGCGCGGGGAAAACCGGGTTGTCGCCATCATCCGCGCGATTGGGGAAGAAGCGGTTCACGATCTTCTTCGCGGTTTCCGGCGGCAGCAATTTGTTCACGAGGAATGGCCAGGAATAGAGCGTGGGGAAAAACGCCATGCCAATGCCGCCCGGCTTGAGCATGCGATGGATGTTCTTCCATGCCGTTTCCACGTCATGAATGTGCTCAAAAACCATCCGCGCGGTCATGAGGTCAAAGGTTTCGACGAGATCCGGCCTGCCACGCAAATCGCCGGCGACGTCAAACTGCGCCGTCGGCGTGCCGGCAGGAAGCAGCGCGAGTTCGCGCGGATCGATATCGTTGACGATCACCTCGAGCCCCGCCTTCTGGCCGATCTCGAGAAAACCTGGGTCGCGCCCACCGCCAACCTCGAGCAAGCGCTTCAGGCCGAAATGCTGGGCGAGCGCGAGGGTCAGCGGCTCGTAGTTTTCCCAGGCCCAATCGGAATGCCAATGGGGACCACGGGTGCCATTCCGATAGTCCTCAAGCATCTGGGCCAGAGGACCATCCGTCTTCACGCGGCGCGCCGGCATACGCGCCACCGACAGCCGCTTGGCGCTATAATTGTCAGCAAGGCTCATGAACGGTAGCTCCGGAACAGGTTCAACGCCGGGATCGCTCCCTTCGCAAGATCATGGCCTATCGCATGAAAACATCCCGTTAAGGCGAGATTTTGCCTCTCAACCTTAATGGCAACCGTTGATCATGATCGTTTTTGAAATGCCCGGAGAAGCCGATTGCCAGCCCCACAGGCCTCGCCTATAGAGGCCCCCGGTTCGGAGTGTAGCGCAGCCTGGTTAGCGCACTAGTCTGGGGGACTAGGGGTCGTGGGTTCGAATCCCGCCACTCCGACCATTCAATTGTCATCGCATGCGAACCCACGACTCATTCAGCGATGGCGCGGTTGGGCTTCGCCCAGAGCGACATCGCCAAGATATACTTGGGTTCGAATCCCGCCACTCCGACCATTTTATCCCATGATTTATCTCTGAAAGACCCAGTCTTCCCGATCAATCACAGGGCCCGGTCGAACGGCGGATGATCAATTCGACAGGCAAGCACGCCCAAAGTTCAGTCTCTTGATTTCGCAATATCGCGACGAGTTTTCCGGCTGCTTCCGCGCCGATTCGTGCAGTCGGAACGTGCACCGTTGTCAGCGATGGCGAGACATGCGCGGACATGTCGAGATCGTCGATCCCGGCCACCGAGAGGTCGCCGGGAACAGCAAGTCCGCGCGCCTGCGCCTCGACCATGCAACCGATCGCGATAAGATCAAGGCCGCAGACGATGGCGGTGGGCGGATCAGCCAGTTCCAGCAACTTGGCGCAACCCATGCGGCCGCCGGCCAGAGTTGTCGGCTGCTCACAGGCCAGTGACGGGGGAAGGGCAAAGCCAGCTTTCTCAAGCGTATTCCGGACAGCGTTCAGGCGAGCCCTCTGGCGGTCATTGAACCGCACCGCCCCCGTAATCACCCCGATGCGGCGATGCCCGAGCTCGATCAAGTGACGCGTCACGAGTTCGCTCGCGTATTCGTTGTCGACAACAACGGCCGGCACATCGGGCGGTGCGCACCAGGTCAGCACAACGGGCACTTTGGTCGTGGCCAGAAGTGCAAAAGCCTCTGGTGAGCGTTCGGCTCCGACGAGAATAAGCCCATCGACACCGCGCGAGAGCAAGGTTTTGATCGCCTCAGTTTCAGCAGCCGGATTGTAATCATGCGAGGCGACCAGCAACTGGTAGCCCTCGGCTGCCAAAGTCGTTTGCATGCCCTGCAAGGCCTTGGAAAAAATCGCATTGTCGAGCGTCGGCATCACCGCGCCGATGGTCATCGAGCGCCCTGAAGCCAAAGTGCGCGCGGCCGCATCGGGGCTGTAGCCTAGCCGTTCCGCTGCCCGACGCACGCGCGCCAGGGTTTCTTCCGACAGGAGTTCCGGACGGCTGATGGCACGGGAGACCGTGGCCGGCGAGACACCCGCATCCCGTGCGACATCGCTCAACCGGGTCCGGCTTCGGCCAACACTTGAAATATTGAAAGGTTCTTTCATGTTGAAATTCTAGGCAGACCACCTGTTTTCAAGCAATATCTTTGCAAAAAACTTTCATAAAGAAGGGTGATTGACAGTTCGATCAGACCTGCGAAGCTACAAATGAAAGCGCTTGCATAAAAAATGCGCGACCATCAGGGAAGACGTTTCGGCATGAGGATATCCTCCAACCGCAAGGGGATCATCGGGCTGGCGACACTCGCCGGCGTAATCGGGTTGTGGTTTCTGCTGACGACTGTGACGGGCATGGTGACAGGCGGGCGCTTCCCCTCACCTGCCGAGTTTTGGGCTTCACTCACGCAGATATCAGGGCGCGGTTATGCCGGCGCGACGCTGGCGAGCCACGCGATCCATAGTCTCAAATTGGTGGCGATGGGGTTCACCTTTGCGATCCTGACGGGCGTCCCGCTCGGCCTCTGGATGGGTTGGAGCCGGCGCGTCGAGGCGGTCATCAACCCCGTGTTTCTCATCATCCGCCCCATTCCGCCGCTCGCCTGGATTCCCCTCGCGATCCTGTGGCTCGGCCTCGGTGATGCAGCGAAGATCATGGTGATCTGGTTCTCGGCCTTTGTTCCTTCGGTGATCAATGCGTTCACGGGTGTGCGCAACATCGACAGGCCCGTGCTGGAAGCGGCGCGCATGCTCGGCACACCGCGCTGGAGGATGGTGCGGGAAGTGATCTTGCCCGCTGCGTCGCCCATGATTTTCACCGGTTTGCGCCTTTCACTTCAGGCGAGCTGGACGACGCTTGTCGCGGCCGAACTTGTGGGTGCGCTGATGGGCATCGGCTTCGTACTGAATATGGCGCAGCAAGATATCTACCCCGGCATGATCCTCGTCGGGATGATCACGGTCGGCATCCTGGGTTGGGCATCCACTGCGCTTCTGGCGCGTGCTGAACGGCATGCCTTGGCCTGGAACGTGGCGGCGAGGGATTGAGCCATGAACGATCGCCCGCTCTCTTTGCGCGAAACAGTGCTGCTTGGCCTTGCTGGGCTCCTTGGCTTCATCGGCCTTTGGACCTTGCTCTCAGTCAGCGGGATCGTGCCGCGCCAGTTCTTGCCAAGCCCCCTGGATGTCGCGACGCGCTTTTTCCAGCTTCTGACTTCGCCTTTCGCCGGCGCGACCTTGCCGATGCATCTCGCATCGAGCTTCCAACGCTACGCTTACGGCGTGATTCTCGCCGCTGTGATCGGCGTGCCACTTGGGCTGCTGATGGGCTGGTTCCGCCTGCTCGATGATATCGTGACACCGATTTTCGATGGCCTGCGCTTCATCGCGCCCATCGCCTGGGTGCCCTTCGCGGCACTCTGGTTTGGCACAGGCATGGGTGGGCCGGTGATGATCATTTTCGCGGGGGCTTTCCCGCCCTGTCTGATCAACGCGTATCGCGGCGCGCGCTTTGTCGAACCGCGACTGATCGAGGCGGGCCGGATGCTCGGCACCCCGAATTCGCGGATGATCCTTGAAGTGCTGCTGCCGGCAGCCGTTCCCTCGATCATCGCCGGATTGCGCGTCTCCGCCGGGCTCGGGTGGCAATCCTTGGTGGGTGCCGAGCTGATTGTCGCGGCGGCAGGCGTGGGTTTCATGATGGTGCAGGCACAAGGCTCGGTTCAGACGACGACCGTGATGGTCGGGATGGTCGCGATTGGCCTGATCGGCATGCTCATCGATGTGTTGTTGCGTCAGGGCGAAGCGTGGTTGCGTCGTCGTCGCGGTCTTGAGGCTTGAGGAGAAGCAACATGGGCTCAATCAGCTTCAAGAATGTCGATAAGGTCTTTGGTTCGGGCGGTGGCGGCGTCAAAGCGCTCGACGACATCAATCTCGATATCGCTGACAAGGAATTCGTCGCGATTGTCGGTCCGTCGGGTTGCGGCAAAACCACATGCTTGCGCATGGTCGCCGGCTTCGAGGCGGCGTCTTCTGGCTTGGTCAGCGTCAATGGCCGACCTGTGACGGAGCCTGGTCCGGACCGCGCCGTGGTCTTCCAGCAATTCGCGCTCTTCCCGTGGAAAACCGTTCGCGAGAACATCGATCTCGGATTGCGCAATAAGAACCTGCCCACAGGCGAGCGCAACGAGTTGATCGCCAGCGCGCTGAAGTTGATGAACCTTGAGACCCATGCCGATGCTTTCCCGCATCAGCTCTCGGGCGGTATGCAGCAGCGTGTTGCGATTGCACGCGCCTATGTGCTCGACCCCGAAGTGCTGCTCATGGACGAGCCTTTTGGCGCACTTGACGCACAGACCCGCGTGGTGATGCAGGAAGAACTGGTGCGCATTTCGCGGCGCAATCCACGCACCGTGCTGTTCATCACACATGCGGTGGAGGAAGCAGTTTACCTCGCGGATCGCGTGGCGATCATGACGCGCCGCCCCGGCCGCATCAAGGAAGTGCTTGATATCAAGGCGGTGCGTGAGCGTGAGAATTGGGATCAGCATCCCAAGATCGAGGACGTGATGGACCTCGAGAGCTTCGTGCATCTGCGCACGCATATCTGGAAGTCGCTGCGCGAGGAAAAAGGCTTCAAGGATGTCTGAGGCGCGCCTCACTCGCGATCTCACCGAGCCGGAACCCATTCCGGAAGCGGGGATCGCGCGCGCCAACGAGCTCATGCGCTCTGGCCGCCTGTTCCGCTATGGCGAGATGGGCGCAGACCAGCTCGATGTCTCGCTGCTGGAGCAAGAATTCGCCGCCTTCGTGGGGCGGCGCTATTGCGTCGCGGTGAATTCCGGCGGCGGAGCCTTGTTTCTGGCACTGAAGGTTGCAGGCGTTGAGCCCGGCGATCCGGTTCTCGTGAATGGTTTCACTCTTGCGCCCGTGCCGGGCGCCATCCTCCACGCGGCGGCGAAGCCGGTGATTGTCGAAATCGGTCGCGATTACGTCATCGACCCAGAGGATTTGCGTCGCAAGGCGCGCGCATCGGGTGCAAAAGTGCTGCTGCTCTCGCACATGCGCGGACATCTCGCCGATATGGATGCGGTGATGGCCGTGGCGGATGAGTGCGGGCTGAGCGTGATCGAAGATTGTGCTCATGCCCTTTGTGCCTCGTGGAAGGGAAAGGCGATTGGCACATTTGGCATCGCCGCCGCTTTCTCGGCACAAACTTACAAGCATCTCAACGCTGGCGAAGGCGGGTTTCTCGTTCTCGACGATGATGCGATGGCCGCGCGCGCTATCCTGCATTCCGGCAGCTACATGCTGCATGGTCAGCATTTGAGTTCGCCGGGCGCGAATGCCCTTCAGGCGGTCGGCGAACATGTGCCGAATTTTTCGATGCGGATGACAGCTCTTGCCGCCGCGATGCTGCGCCCCCAACTCGCGGAGCTTCCGCGTCGCGTAAAGCGTTGGAACGATATCCATGATCGCATCGCGATCGGGCTTCGCCACAGCCAGCATATCCGCGTGCCTGAACGGGGCGATGGACAGGTTTTTTCAGCCACATCCATTCAGTTTTCAATGCTGGGGTTTTCAACGGAGCAAATGGAATTATTTCTTGCTCAAACCAAGCAACGCGGCGTGCCGATCAAATGGTTTGGGGCTGAGACGCAAGCCGGCTTCACCAGCGCGCCGAGAAACTGGCTTTATGCCGGGGACCAAGGCGCACTTGCCAAGACCCACGACGTTCTCGCCGGTCTTTGCGACATCCGCACACCTGTCACGCTGACCGATGCGGAATGCGACCTCATCGCCGAGATTGTGCGCGACTCAATCGAACGGATTGTCACCAATCGTTCCACGACCCAAGCGGGGCACGATGGCCCGCTTCAGCAAGCTTCATGAGACCATCAAAGGGAGGAAAGACATGAAACGTATTCTCACTGGACTGGCTTTGGCCGCAGCCATCGCATCCACAACGCCAATGACGGCAAGCGCGCAAACACAAATCGGCGTGAGCTATCAGCCCTCGCTGTATTGGGCATTGCCGTTTCACTACGCCAATGTGAAGGGCTGGTGGAAAGATGTCGGCCTCACGCCGAACTTCACGACCTTCCCGGCCGGCGCGCCGCAAATCGCAGCGGCGCCTTCGAAATCCTGGGATGTCGGCGGCACCGGCTCGGTGCCTGCGGTGCTCGGCGCGGTGCGCTTCAACATCCTCACCATCGGCATCACCAACGATGAATCCAAAACCAACGCCATGATGGTGCGCGGCGACAAGTTCGACGCGATCAAGGCCAATCCTGCATCGCTCAAGGGTCAGCGGCTCCTTCTGACCACGAACTCGACCGTCGATTATGCCTCGCGCAAATGCCTCGTGAAGATGGGCCTGGCTGCGAATGACATGCAATTCGTCAATCTCGGCCAGGCGCAGATCATCACGGCGCTGACCTCCAATAACGGTGATATCGCCGGTGTTTGGGCCCCGAACACCTACACGCTCGAAGAGCGCGCCAATGCAAAATACCTTTGCTCAGGCGGCGATGCCGGCGCGATCGTCCCCGGCGCGTTGATCGTGCGCGGCGATTTCGCCAAGGAGCGCCCGGATGACGTCGCAAAATTCCTTGCTGTGTTCCTGCGCGGCTGGTCTTGGGCCAAAGCCAACCCGGCTGAGGCGCGCACCCTCGCGCTCGATTTCTACAAGCAGGGTGGCCTCGAAGTTTCGGCCCGCGCGATGGATCAGGAATTCGCGCTGCGCCCCACTTTTGGCCTCGATGAGCAGCTCAAGATCATGGCGCGCGGTGCCGCCGGCTCGACCGTGGATGGCTGGTTCTCGGAAATCGGCAAATTCATCACCGATGTCGGCACCATCCCGGCCAATCCGGACGCCAAGAGCTACATCACCGACGAATTCATGAAAAAGGTCGCGGCTGATCCCAAGCTCAAGGCCTTCGCGACCGAATTCGACAAGAAATAATCAGCTCCCTGCGGCGCGGGCGGGCGACCGCCCGCGCCTTTTCTATTCCGTCAACACCAGAGGCACGCATCATGGCGATCATTCATCTCAAAAAGGCGAGCAAAACGCCGGAAACGGAAACAGGCTCGGCGCGCGAGGTCGTGACCGAAATGCTTGCTGCAATCGAAGCCGGTGGCGAGCAGGCCGTGAAGGATTTCGCCCTCAAGCTCGACAAATGGTCCGGTCCGATCGTGATGGATCAGGCCATGATCGCGGAGCGCATCAAGGATGTGCCTGAATCCGTGAAAGACGATATCCGCCTCGCGGCCGGGCAGGTCCGGCGCTTTGCCGAAGCGCAGAAGGACTCTTGCCGTGATTTCTCGATTGAGCTCTCACCCGGCCTGCATTTGGGGCAAAAGCTCGTGCCGGTGAACACCGCCGGCTGCTATGTGCCGACAGGTCGCTACGCCCATATCGCCTCGGCCTATATGTCGGTCGCGACTGCGAAGGCGGCGGGCGTGAAAACGGTTGTCGCCTGCTCTGCCCCCTTCAAAGGCACCGGCATCCATCCGCATGTGCTCTATGCCATGACAGTCGCTGGCGCTGATATCATCATGTGCCTTGGTGGGGTGCAGGCCATCGCGGCGATGACCTATGGCCTCTTCACCGGCAAGCCGGCGGATATCATCGTCGGCCCCGGCAACAAATATGTCGCCGAAGCCAAGCGTATGCTCTTCGGCAAGGTCGGGATTGATGTCTTTGCAGGCCCCTCTGAAGTCGCGGTTCTCGCTGATGACAGCGCTGACCCCATGATTGTCGCGACCGATCTCGTCGGCCAATCCGAACATGGCCACGAGAGCCCGGCCTGGCTGATCACGAGTTCACGCCGCATCGCCGATGAGGTGACAGCCCTCATGCCGAAACTCATCGATGCCCTGCCCCCAACCGCACGCGATGCCGCCGGCGCAGCCTGGCGCGATTATGGCGAGGTTGTGCTCTGCGACACGCGCGAGGAGATGGTTCAGATCTCGGATGAATATGCCTGCGAGCATCTCGAAGTGCATTGCGCCAATCTCGACTGGTGGCACGCGAACCTCACCAATTACGGCTCGCTCTTCCTTGGCGAAGAGACGAATGTGGCCTTCGGTGATAAGGTTTCTGGTCCCAATCACATCTTGCCAACGAAATTCGCGGCGCGTTATTCTGCCGGCCTCTCGGTGCATAAGTTCCTCAAACCGCTGACATGGCAACGGATGACGCGCGAAGCCTGCACCTCACTCGCACCTGTTTCGGCGCGCATCTCGCGGCTTGAGGGCATGGAGGGGCATGCGCGCACCAGTGATGTCCGGATGGCAAAATACGCGCCCGGCAACAATGTCGATCTCGGCCAGCCCGTGGAGGTCTGAGTGGCCTCCCGTCTCGGCCCCCTCTTCGATCTCACGGGCAAGACAGCGCTCATTACTGGTGGGAACAGCGGCATCGGCCTGGCCATGGCACGCGCGTTGGGGCTTGCCGGCGCGCGGGTGATGCTCGCGGCGCGGCGACCGGAAGAAACCGAGGCAGCCATTGCCAACCTCGAAAGAGACTCAATCGAAGCCAAAGGCCTCCGTGCTGATCTCTCCCAGAGCAACAGCGCCGGAGATATACGGCACGGGCTGAACCGAGCGGGATGGTCTGTCGATATCCTCGTCAATGCCGCCGGTATCAACCTGCGGCAGCCTTTCATGGATGTAACGCCGGAAGCCTTCGATCTGCATATGGCGCTGCATCTCAGGGCGCCCTTTTTGCTGACGCAGGCTCTCGCGCCGGAAATGTCGGCGCGGAAATGGGGGCGGATCATCAACATCGCCTCACTGCAAAGCACTCGAGCATTTCCAAACAGTGCACCCTACGGGGCGGGCAAGGGAGGCATCGTGCAGCTCACGCGGGCGATCGCCGAGGAATGGTCGCGACACGGGATCACCTGCAATGCCATCGCACCCGGCTTTTTCCCGACACCACTCACCGAGCCGGTCTTTAACGATCCCGAGCGTGCTGCGAAAAATGCGGCACAGACAGCGATCGGTCGCAATGGCGACCTCGATGACCTCACGGGCGCGACCGTTTTTCTGGCCTCCCATGCCTCGGCCTATATCACGGGCCAAACCCTTGCCGTCGATGGCGGCTTCAGCGCAAAATAGGATCATCCCATGAAGGCTTTGGTCTATCTGGGCCCGAACAGCCTGACCTATCGCGATGAACCCATGCCCGTGCCCGAAGCGGGCGAGGTGCTGGTGCGCGTGGAGGCTGTGGGCATTTGCGGCTCGGATATGCATGCGTATCACGGGTATGACAGCCGTCGTCCTGCCCCGCTCATTCTCGGGCACGAAGCCGCCGGGCGTATCGTCGGCGGCAAGCGCGATGGCGAACGTGTGACCATCAACCCGCTGGTGGTGGACCCCGCTTGCCCCTATGCGATCGAGGGACGTTGGCATCTCTCGCCGACGCGCCAGATCATCTCGATGCCGCCGCGTCCCGGCGCGTTCGCGGAATATGTGCGTGTCCCCGAGCGAAACGTGGTCGCGATCCCAGAAGCGATGCCGATCACGCACGCCGCTCTGGCCGAGCCTGTCGCCGTCTCATGGCACGCCGTGCGGATCGGTATGGAGAAGCTGCATCAGCCGCTCGCGGCGTGCCGGGTGGTTGTGCTCGGTGGCGGCGCGATCGGGCTAGCGGCAGCCATTGTTGCACGACATTTCGGTGCGCAGCATATCCACATCGCCGAGACCAACGCCCTGCGCACGCAACTCATCACGAGGGAAGAAGGCTTCGCGGTCTATGCGCCTGGCTCTGCCACCGCCCCCGCTGACCACAGCGTAGATCTCGTCATCGACGCCGTGGGAGCCGCCGCCACCCGCGCGGCCGCCTCGGCGATGGTTCGCCCGGGAGGTGTGATTGTCCATGCCGGCTTGTTGCCGGGAATTGACGGGCTCGATATCCGGAAAATCACGCTCCAAGAGGTCACCTTCACCGGAACCTATTGCTACACGCCCGTGGATTTTCGCCAAACGGTCGATGCCCTGGCTTCTGGTGCCCTCGGCACTTTGCGCTGGTTTGCGGAAGTTCCCTTGTCGGAAGGGGCCGAAGCCTTCCGAGCCATTGATGCCGGGACGGCCAGCTCACCCAAGCTGATCTTGCTCGCCTGAGATATCGTGAGGGCGGCGATCGCTACTCAAAGCGAGAAACGCCAACCCTCTCCTTCAGTAGCGTTGCGGCACGTAGAGTTCAGAATCGATCACGCGCCGTTCGTAATCGGGATTGAACTCGCGCTCCGGCAAGGCGACCGGTTCATGCGGCACATCTTCATAGGGAATTTTCGACAAGAGATGCGCGATGCAGTTCAGGCGAGCGCGTTTCTTGTCGTTGCCTTCGACAATGTTCCACGGCGCTTCAGGAATGTTTGTGCGCGCCAGCATTTCTTCTTTTGCTTTGGTGTAACGCTCCCAGCGCACCCGCGATTGTAAATCCATCGGCGAGAGTTTCCATTGCTTGATGGGATCATGGATCCGCATCAAGAAGCGCAGCTGTTGCTCCTGATCCGTGATCGAGAACCAGTATTTGACGAGGATGATGCCAGATCGCACCAGCATCCGCTCGAACTCCGGGACGTCGCGGAAAAAGTCTTCAACCTGCTGATCTGAGGCGAAACCCATGACGCGCTCAACACCGGCACGGTTATACCAGCTGCGATCAAAGAGTACGATCTCGCCAGCTGCCGGCAGGTGCGGCACGTAGCGCTGAAAGTACCATTGCTTCTTTTCGCGATCCGAAGGAGCGGGCATCGCAATCACCCGGCAATTCCTCGGATTGACGCGTTGCGTGATGCGCTTGATCACGCCGCCTTTGCCCGCGGCATCGCGCCCTTCGAAGAGGACGACCAGCTTCAAGCCTTTGTGGGCAACCCAATCCTGGAGTTTAACCAACTCACTTTGCAGGCGGATCAGTTCGGAAAAATAGACATTTCGATCGATGGAGGTGCGCTTGTGCTGCGCCAGCAGCTCCCTCAATTCCGGCGGCAGCCGACGGTCATCGATTTCTTGTTCAAATTCTTCGTCGTGATCGTCCTCCAGTTCGAGCTCAAGCCAGGAACGCTCCGGCGGATTGTCGATCATCTCATGCCCTCAACCTATATTGAGCAGAGTGATTTATCCGACATTTATGACATTGGGATGGCGAATAACGACTGAGATTCGTCAGTCTTGACGCGTTTTGCATCGCGTCAAATCAGAGAAAACTGACATCAAACTGAAGCATTGTCACAATAGCCTAAATCTTCGGACGAACAGTTTTTTGAATATGTTTTGCGAGGGATTTTGATGTTCTCGCTGGCCGGCCAGAAGGCGCTTATCGTTGGCATCGCCAATGAACATTCCATTGCATGGGGATGCGCGAAAGCGCTCAAACAACAGGGCGCGACCCTCGCCATAACCTGGCTGAACGCGAAGGCAGAGCGCTTCGTGCGCCCCCTTGGCGAACAGATCGGGGCCGAGATTATGGCGCCGCTGGATGTCGCTGAGCCCGGACAAATGGAGGCGGTGTTTGCCGAAATCGAGCAACGCTGGGGCCGGCTTGATACGCTTTTGCACTCCATCGCCTTCGCGCCGAAGGGAGATCTTCATGGCCGGGTTGTCGATTGCTCGGCTGAGGGTTTCGGGCAAGCCATGGACATCTCAGTCCACTCGTTCTTGCGCATGATCCGCCTCGCGGAACCCTTGATGAAGGGTGGCGGCACATGCCTTTCGGTTTCGTTTTTCGGCGCGTCACGCGTTGTCCGGCATTACAACATGATGGGCCCCGTTAAAGCCGCGCTTGAAAGCACTGTGCGCTACGCGGCGGCGGAATTGGGCGAGAAGGGTATCCGCGTTCATGCCCTTTCGCCTGGACCGCTCGCGACCCGCGCGGCCAGCGGCATCGATCATTTTGACGAACTTCTGTCGCAAGCCGCAGCAACCGCGCCGACGCATCAGCTCGCGACGATCGAGGATGTCGGCGCGGTCGCTGCCTTTCTCGCATCGCCAGAGGCCCGCAATCTGACCGGTGGTGTGTATGACATCGACGGCGGTTTTTCAATCATCGCGTGAGGAAGCATCATGGCCAACATCTTCGACCTCCTCGACCCGACCCGCCAGCCTGCAATGCCTCGCCCCGAGGGTGACGTGCTGTCTGCGATGCGCCGTTCGATGCGGGACGCCACGTCGGAAATTGAAGCCTCGAGTGCGACATTCAACATCCTCAACACGGCCGCCTCTCGCCATTCCAAGCGGATCAACGAAACGCATTCCCGCCGCACCCACGAAACGATTTCAGACGCCGAAGCGCTGCTGGGCGAGTTGCGCCGTTCCCAGACGGAAGGGCGGCTCACCACCCATTGGGCGGATTATGCTCGTGACGCGCATCAGAGGATGATTCTGACGCTCGATACCCTGCGCAAACGCGGCGACATCTTCCTTGAGCATGAAGAGGCAGGCTGCCCGCCAGTGCTGGCTTACGATTACGAGATCATCTCTGACGGCAAAGACCACCCCTATCCATCGAACTACATGTTGTTGCGCATCAAGCCGCCAGAAGGCGTCACAGTGTTTGAGCGCAAACGCCCCTATATCATCATTGATCCACGCGCGGGCCATGGGCCCGGGATCGGGGGTTTCAAGGCCGACAGCCAGGTCGGTGTTGCGTTGCGTGACGGGCATCCGGTCTATTTTATTGCGTTCCGCCGCGAGCCAGAACCCGGCCAGTTCCTCTCTTATGTCACTCGCTCGGAAGCGGCCTTCGTGCGCGACGTGATGATGCGTCACCCTCATTCGCCGAAGCCGATCATTGCCGGGAATTGTCAGGGTGGATGGGCGACCCTTCTTCTCGCTGCCGCCAACCCGGACCTGACAGGACCGGTGGTTGTGAACGGGGCGCCCGTCGCTCCCTGGTCAGGCCGGATCGGCGAAAATCCGATGCGCTACAACGGCGGCATTGTCGGCGGCACCTGGATCCCGATGTTCCTGTCCGATTTGGGCGGCGGCATCTTCGACGGTGCCCACCTCATTCAGAACTTCGAACTGCTAAATCCTTCTCGAACGCTGTTCCGCAAATACACGGATCTTTTCCGGGACATCGACAAGGGCGACAAGAGCTTCCTTGAATTCGAAAAATGGTGGGGCGGCTTCTTTCTGCTCAACGAGCCGGAAATCCGCTGGATCGTCGAGCAATTGTTTGTCGGAAATCGCCTCGTCAAAAACGAAGCCCGGCTTGAGCCGGGACGCCCCATCGATCTGAAAGCGATCCGAGCGCCGATCATCGTTTTTGCAAGCCACGGCGACAACATCACACCACCACAACAAGCGCTCAACTGGATCGTTGAGACCTATGCGGATGTGTCCGAAATCCGCATCCGCGGCCAGCGCATCATCTATATGGTGCATGATCAGGTCGGCCATCTCGGCATTTTCGTTTCCTCACAGATCGCCAAGAAGGAACATTCCGAAGTTGCCTCCACACTGAAAACCATCGAGGCTCTCGCGCCCGGCCTCTACGAGATGACAATCGAGGACGTGACAGAAAAAGATGGCCGGAAGCATTTCACCGTCGGGTTTTCTGAACGCACATTCGATCAAATCCGGGCGCTGGATGATGGGTTCTTCGATGAGCGGCCCTTTGCAGCCGTTGCGCGTTCAGCCGAGGTGCAGGCGCAGCTCTATGACGCACTGGTCCGCCCAGCGATCAAAAACGCTGTGACCGATACAAGCGCGGAATTGTCACGCGCCCTGCATCCCCAGCGATTGTCGCGAGCGCTGATGTCATCACGCAACCCCTTGTCAAAATGGGTCGAGGATGAAGCTGCAAAACTGCGCGAAACGCGCAAACCGGTGGGTTCAGACAACCCATTTATCGCAGCGGAAGCCCTTTGGGTCCAAACGACCGAACAGATGATCGATCTGTGGCGCGATATGCGCGACATGTCACAGGAACTCGCCTTCCACTCGCTCTGGAGCACACCCTGGACCCGCGCTTTCGGGCGTTCGCATGAGGCGCGCCGCACGCTGAAGAGCCAAGGCGAGCTGCGCGGTCTGCCAGAGGTGGCGCAAGCGTTGATGTCCATCGAACATGGCGGACTGGCCGAGGCCATCATCCGCAAGCTGGTGCTTCTCGCCGACAATCGCGGGCAAGTTCGGCGTGACCGGCTCGAACGCGCCTCACAAATTCTGACGCAGCACGATCCGTTTGTCTCGCTCGGCTCGGAACGCCGAGCGATGATCATTCATCAACAAACCCTGATCGCGACTTTCGAGACGGAGAAGGCCATCGAGACTCTTCCGATCATCCTCAAGGAGCCGGAAAGAGTGTTGTCGCTTCGGGTGGTGCAATACATCTCGGGGCCGATCAGCGAGATGTCGCCGCACACGCTCTCATTGCTGCAGCGGTTCTGCGATGTCCTCGACCTCCCGCATGTGACAGAAGATGTTCTCGAAAATCCTCTGGCAGCACCGGACACTGGCAAGCCGTTTGCGCCGGAATTGGCAGCCCAGGCCGCCAACCCATCGCCGCCGGCACGCCCGGCCAAATCGAGGGCATGAGATGCGACTGGTGAACAGAACATTCGATGAGATCGAACCGGGTCAATCGTCTGAAATCCGCCGATTGATCACGGCGGACGACCTTTTTGTCTTCGCGGCGGCCTCGGGCAACCACAATCCCATGCATCTCCAAGACAGTGATCTCGATGGCGACGGCACCAAGGAGCGCGTAGCACCCGGGATGTTTGTCAGCTCGTTGATCTCGGCGGTGCTCGGAACGCAATTGCCCGGTCCTGGCACGCTCTATCGGCGCCAGAACCTCGAATTTCATGCCCGCGCCCATGCGGGTGAGGAAGTCATCGCGGCGGTCAAGGTCTTGAGCAAGGAGGCCAATGGCGAGATTCGGCTCGAAACAACCATCCGCCGCGCAAGTGACGGCGCTCTGATTGTCTCCGGCGAAGCTTTGGTGCGCGCACCAACCGAGAAATTCGATCAGGATGGCGTCGATGTGCCGGGATTGATTGTCCAGCGTCATCGCCATTTTGAGGCGCTGCTGGAACGCGCTCGCCCCCTGCCGGCTCTACCGACTGCAGTCGTGTGCCCGGATGAGGAGAACTCGCTCGGCGGCGCGCTTCTGGCTGCCCGCGAAAGCATCATCACTCCGATCCTCATCGGCAAATTGGACGCGATCCGGCAGGCCGCGTCGGCGATGGGGGTTGATCTCTCGCCCTACGAGATGATCGAGGCGGCCTCCGATGCCGATGCCGCCCAACAAGCCTGCGCGCTTGTGCATGAAGGACGTGCCGCGGCCGTGATGAAGGGCCATCTGCACACCGATGATCTGCTCAAACCGATGCTCGAAAAGACCACAGGATTGCGGGTCGGCCGACGCTTCACGCATATCTTCGTCATGGATGTCCCGGGTCAGCCCGAACCCTTGATGGTCACCGATGCCGCGATCAACATTGCCCCGGATCTGGCGACAAAAGTCGATATTTGCCAGAACGCCATCGACCTCGCGCTCTCCTTGGGCCTTGAACCACGCGTCGGTGTTCTCTCGGCCGTTGAGACCGTCAATCCGGCCATTCAATCCTCGATCGATGCCGCGCTGCTGTCCAAGATGGCGGATCGCGGTCAGATCAAGGGTGGGCTGGTTGAGGGCCCGCTGGCGATGGACAATGCGGTCGATCTTGGCGCGGCACGCACCAAGGGTCTCAAAGGCGGCGTCGCCGGCAGGGCCAATATCCTTGTGGCGCCGGGGCTAGATGCCGGCAACATGCTCGCGAAGCAGCTGGCCTACATCAGCCATGCCGAAGGGGCCGGACTGGTGCTTGGCGCCAAGATTCCCGTGATCCTCAACAGCCGCTCCGACAGCGCCATGTCGCGCCTCGCGTCTTGCGCGGTCGCGGCGATCCACCATTTTGCCGGGCGCCGGACATGACGCGCGCTATCCTGACGATCAATGCCGGATCATCCTCGCTGAAGGTGTCGCTGTTCCCGACCGTCGGTGAACGCCCGATGGCAACGGGCCTTGCCGATCGCATCGGGGCTGAGGGTGTTCTCAAACTCAAGGATGCCGAGGGCAACCCGATTGCAGCGAAGGGCGACCTGACAAGCCATGCCGGCGCTATCGCTGCGGTAATCGCCAGTTTTGGCGCGCATTGGCCAGATTTATCGCTCGTCGCGATCGGTCATCGCGTTGTGCATGGGGGCGCTGCCCGCTCAGCACCGGAAATCGTGGATGAGGCTCTCCTGATCGAACTCGATCGCCTGTCGCCTTTCGCGCCGCTGCATCAGCCGCACAACCTGCTTGGCATCCGCGCAGCGATGGCGGCCTTCCCCGGAGTTGCGCAAATCGCGTGCTTTGACACCGCGTTTCATCGCAACCATCCTTGGGTCAACGATACGTTTGCGCTCCCGCGCGCGCTTTATGACGAAGGCGTGCGGCGTTACGGCTTTCATGGCCTGAGCTATGAATACATTGCGGCCG
>JBOFZC010000140.1:0-2659 GCA_051654985.1 Rhabdaerophilum sp. | reverse complement strand
TTGCCGAAGGCGCGGATTACGTGATGGTCAAGCCTGGCCTGCCCTACCTCGATATCGTGGCGCGCGTGAAAGACCAGTTTGGCGTCCCGACGTTCGCCTATCAGGTCTCGGGCGAGTACTCGATGATCATGGCCGCTTCTGAGCGTGGCATGCTCGATGCCGACAAGGCCATGCTGGAAACCCTGCTCGCCTTCAAGCGCGCGGGTTGCGATGGCATTCTCACCTATTTCGCGCCGCGTGCCGCGCGGTTGCTTAAAACGATGGGCTGAACCCAATCGCCCGGCCTTGCCAAGTGTGGCGCATCGCCTTCAGATGACCGCCATGCCGCGTCGTCCAGCCCTCCTACGCCTGATTACGGCACTTTTTCCCCTGATCCTCGCTTCGTGCGGGCCCTCGCTGGATGCGGAACAGAGCCGGCTCTGCCGCATGCTGCTGCCTGCTTTGTTCTCGATCGAAGATGGCCTCGTTGTGCTCGAAAGCGAAGGCGTTTCCGAGCGCGCCGCGCATATTACCTTCCGCGCCGGGGCAGAGGGATCCCGCCTTCGACTTCTGAGCTGTCGGTTCGGTGGCACCGGTTACTCCGCCGCCAAACGCGATCTCGTCGCTGTCACGCTCGACGGAATTGGCCTTGGCGAAGCTCAGATGTGGTTCCTGAAAGAGCGCTGGCTGGAAAGCCAGATCGCGATCCAGACTGATCCTGGCCCACCGATCGGCGAACGCGGCTGGTTGGAAACCTCGCGCGGCACCGCAAACGCCCTTCAGCACGCGATTGGCGCCTTGCCCCGCCTCACCATACTCACCCTTCTCGCTTTGGCGACGGCGCTGATCTACGGGATTATCGGTCGGATCAACCTCGCTTTTGGTGAATTCGCCGCGATGGGCGGGATGGTGATGACCATCACGGTCTCGCTGCTGGCAGCGATGTTTGCAGGTGCGCCCGGCATGATCGAGAGCCTCGCTTTGCTCGCGGTTCTCGTCACCACTGCGCTCTGGGGTCACGTGACCGGCAAGCACGTGCTTTCGCCGCTCGCGATCCGGGGCGGCCAGCCCATCCTTGTGGCAGGTGTAGGGTTACTGATGGCGGTGCAGGAAGGTCTGCGCCTTGCGCAAGGCGCGCGCAATGCCTTGCTGCCGCCTGTCGGCTCGGGTGGACTGATCCTCGCATCGGCGGGCGATTTCAATGTCATCGTGAGCCCGAGATTTGTCAGCATCGCCGTCACTGGCGCGCTGATGATCGGCTTCGTGCTGATTTATATGCGCCGGAGCCATTTCGGCATGGCCTGGCGCGCGATCGCCGATGACCCGGAGGCTGCAAGGCTCATCGGGCTCAATCCGCGTTCGACACTGATTGCTGCGAGCCTGCTCGCGACAGCTCTCGCAGGGCTTGCGGGCGCGTTCATCACTCTATTCTGGGGCGGAATGAGCTTTTCCGGCGGCACCATGTTAGGCCTCACAGGGTTGATGGCGGCGATCCTCGGCGGCATAGGCTCGCTTGGGGGAGCGGTAATCGCAGCGCTTGCAATCGGTGTGGTTCAAGCTGGATGGATGGCGATTTTCCCCATTGAGCATTGGGAATTGGTGTCTTTCACCATATTGACCCTTGTTTTGGTGCTGAAACCCGGCGGGTTCTTTGGCTATGCTGACGGTGCCGAAAGACGTTTCTAAAAAGAACAAGGGGAATCCGGCGTGATCATTCCGACCTTCACCGCCATTGAAACCGCCGCTGCCCTGCTCGCAGGGCAGGTTGTGCGCACCCCGGCCCTTGCCGCTCCGCGCCTCTCGGCGATTACCGGCGCGGATTGCGTGGTGAAATTCGAGAACATGCAGGTCACCGGCTCGTTCAAGGAGCGCGGCGCATATGTGAAAATGTCACGCCTTGATGATGCTGACCGCGCCAAGGGCGTGATCGCGATGTCCGCCGGCAATCATGCACAGGCGGTGGCCTATCACGCCCAGCGCCTTGGCATTCCCGCGACCATTGTGATGCCCGAGGCGACCCCGCAGGTGAAGGTCGAGAACACAGCCCGTTTCGGCGCGGAAGTCATCCTCAAGGGCGAAACCCTTGCTGAGAGCCAGATCGAGGTTGAACGCCTGATTGCCGCGCGCGGGCTCGTATTGGTCCATCCCTATGACGACCCGGATGTGATTGCCGGACAGGGAACGATCGGCCTCGAACTGCTCGCCGATTTCCCCGATCTCGATTGCATCGTCGTGCCGATGGGCGGTGGTGGGTTGATTTCGGGCGTGGCCATTGCCGCTAAGGCACTGAAACCGTCGATCGAGATCATCGGCGTCGAGGTCGAGAGTTACCCCTCGTTCCAGAATGCCCTGCATGGCCTTGCCCGCCCCATCGGTGGCCCGACGCTCGCCGAGGGCATTGCGGTCAAACATGTGGGCAAGCTCACGCTCGAGATCGCACGGCAATTCGTGAGCGATATCATCATGGTCCCAGAAAGCGCTGTGGAGCGCGCGGTGGATGCCTTCGCGAACCATCAGCGCTCGATGGCCGAGGGCGCTGGGGCTGCGGGCCTCGCCGCTATGCTCCACGCGCCAAAGCGGTTTCAAGGCCGAAAAGTGGGGCTGATCCTCTGCGGTGGGAACATTGATGCGCGCATCCTCGCCTCCATCATGGTGCGCGAATTGGAGCGCAAGGAACGCA
>JBOFZC010000139.1:0-3668 GCA_051654985.1 Rhabdaerophilum sp. | reverse complement strand
TGCACGAGGATTTTCACCCGCGCCTTGTATTTGTTGTCGCGCCGTCCTTCGAGGTTGTAAACGCGCATCAAGGCTTCGAGATAGGCGAGCAAATCGCCTTTCGGCAAAAAATCGCGTACCACTTTGCCGATCATCGGTGTGCGACCAAGGCCACCACCGACGAGCAGGCGATAACCCACCTCACCAGCTTCATTCTTCACGATCTGCAGCCCGATATCATGCGCCGCAATCGCAGCGCGATCATGCTCGGCGCCGGTCACCGCGATCTTGAATTTGCGCGGCAGGTAGTCGAATTCCGGATGCAGGCTCGACCATTGCCGGATGAGCTCCGCGACCGGCCGAGGGTCTTCGATCTCATCCGCCGCAACGCCCGCGAATTGATCGGCCGTCACGTTGCGGATGCAATTTCCCGAGGTCTGGATCGCATGCATCTCGACATCGGCGAGGAGAGCGAGAATATCGGGGATATCGCGCAGCTTCGGCCAGTTGAATTGCAGGTTCTGGCGTGTCGTAAAATGCCCGTAGCCGCGATCGTATTTTTCGCCGATCAGCGCGAGTTGACGCAATTGGCGCGACGACAGCGTGCCGTAGGGGATGGCGATGCGCAGCATATAGGCGTGGAGCTGCAGATAGACGCCGTTTTTCAGCCGCAACGGCTTGAACTCGTCATCAGACAGCGAGCCATCGAGGCGGCGCGTCACCTGATCGCGAAACTGCGCGACACGCTCGCGGACAAAGCCCGCGTCGAATTCGTCATATCGATACATCGCTCACCTCGCGCCGAATTCGGCTTGCTTGCCGAGATCGGGTCGGTTCGACGGCCCTTTGATCTTGAAGCGCTCGCGGAAATGGTTGGGGCGCGGCAGGCCCGTGGCGTCACGTGTGATGTCGACGAGGTAGGCATCGACCACCTCCTGCCGGGCAAAAGCCGCGCGGGCCTCAGCCTCGAAGAGAAGAGCGTTGGAGACATCCTCCGCGACAGCGGCTTCGCGCGGATTTCGCGACCAGCCATGCCCCGCCCAGAACACGACATCACCATCGAGCAGATGGTTGGCGATCAAGATCGCAGGGAGCTTGGGAGGTGCCGGTTCTTGCGACATGGTTGATGAACATCCTTCGGAGACGCGCCTCGGCGACATCACAAGGATGGCGGATTAGACCATTGAATCCAATGACGAAATTCTCTCGCCCCTCAGAAAGAAAGTGGCTTTTTCGATCTGGCATCGGGGCGAACAATGCCTTTCGTGGAAGGCGATATCTGCGCATAGAATCTACTCTTCATACCGGCCACCCTCCCCCTCAGTCAGACGGACAATCCGTTCTGAGGGGAAACGGCGCTGTCTGACAAACCAAGGCAGTCTCAGAAAACCCCCGCCCCGGCTTCAATTAGGCAGCGCAGAGTTGACGCCACTCGACAAGAGCGGCGGTGCGACGGTCCTTGAAGATGGCTCGTGAAGTGAGGATTCGTTCCTGGTTGAAGTGGTTGTGGATCGAGCCGTGCAAGGCGGCGAATTTCTGCAAACTTCGCATGCGCCGGAAGCGGAGCATCGCCCACTCTCGTCGTCGAAACGGCTGGTGAGAATTCTCCGCCCTGTCGTTCAGCTAGCGGCCGACGCCGCGCTTGTCGATGGCGCCGAGCTGCTGTAGCGCGGCACCGTATGACGCCAAACGATCGGTAACGATGGTCTCCACCACCCCATGCCGCCGTAGTGATTTCATGAAGAACTTCAACGCAGTTTTCTTGTCTCGTCGCTTCGTGACGAAGCTTTCGAGCACCTCACCCTCATGGTCGACGGCCCGCCAGAGATAGTGTTTCACTCCGTTGATCTTCACGAAGACCTCGTCGAGGTGCCAGCGCCGATGCTGGAACGACCGCATCGCTTGGACCCGGCTTCGCCGGATCTCGGTTGCGAAAATCGTCCCGAACCGGTTCCACCAGAACCGCACCGTCTCGTGGGTGATATCGATCCCGCGCTCGTGCAGCAGGTCATCGACGTTACGCAGCGACAGCGGGTAGCGGGTAGCGGGTAGCGGGTAGCGGGTAGCGGGCGTACATCATCACCACCAAACGGACAATCTCCGGCGCCGTTTTGAAATACCGGGAAATGCGGGCGTTGCTCATCCGGTCCGGCTAGCCACCCATCCTGCTAGCGGCAAGCCGATTTTCCTCTGACAGTGCCTTTTGAGGGGGTGGCTGGCGGAGACGGAGGGATTCGAACCCTCGATACCCCTTTCGAGGTATGCTCATTTAGCAAACGAGTGCCTTCAGCCTCTCGGCCACGTCTCCGTTGGCGGGCTCTATGCCCGAGGCGGGCGGCGCTGGCAAGTCGACCCAGTCGGCTTTTTCTCGACGAAGCGGTTGAGAAAACAGAGGCGACCGGTTGCAAGTTGAGAAGGCTGCCTCCAATGCGTTTGCCTGTCTGAAATCCAACCGAACCAGCTCGCTGGATCACATTTGGAAGTCCGTCATGCGCGAACCCCAAGCAGAAACCAAGCAGTTTACGAAAATGCGGTTGAATTTCGTAAACCTCGCATCCAGCCGCGGCTTGTTGCGCAGCGCAGCACAGGCTACCAGTTCAGGCGAAATGTGATGCTCAATCTGCGCTGAGCCGATGCTCGTCGCCTTGCCCGCTGGTGCCGCTGAATGACCGAGACCACCCTAATGATTCGCCCTGTCATCATGTGTGGCGGCTCCGGCACGCGATTGTGGCCGGCATCGCGCGAAGTGTTTCCGAAGCAATTTGCGCCACTGATCGGCCAGCGTTCGACCTTCCAGGAGACCATTCTGCGCATGCAAGATGCGGCGCATTTCGGTCGCCCGTTGATTGTCACCAACAAGGTTCACCGCTTCATGGTCGAGCGGCAGCTCGCGGAAATCGGGATTGAGGCCGATATCCTGCTTGAGCCCGTCGCGCGCGATTCTGGCCCGGCGATTATCGCGGCGGCGCTCTATCTGGCGCAGCATTCGCCCCATGCCCTCGCGCTGGTGCTCGCTGCCGATCACATGGTGCTCAAGCCCAAGGCCTTCCGCGATGCGGCCGTCGCCGGCAGCGCAGCGGCACAGGATGGCGCGATTGTCACCTTCGGTATTGTGCCGACAAGCCCCGCCACGGGCTATGGCTATATCCAGCCGGGCGAAGCGATCGATGACAAGGTGAGCCACATTGGCCGCTTCGTCGAAAAGCCGAATGCCGAGACGGCGCTGGATTACATCCGCCGCGGCTTCTTCTGGAACTCGGGCAACTTTCTGTTTCGACCGGACATCGTGATCGCGGAATATGAAACGAATGAGCCAGCCAGCGTGCAAGCCGTGCGCAAGGCCCTGGCGCAAGCGCAACCCGATCTTGGCGTGCCGGTGCTTCATGAAGCCGCGTTTCTCGCGGCCAAGCGGATTTCTTTCGACTACGCCGTGATGGAAAAAACGAAGCGTGCGGCGGTGATCGCGGGAGATTTCGGCTGGTCGGATATTGGCGGCTGGGACGCGCTCTGGGCCATCGCGGAACGCGATGCGGATGGCAATGCCGCACAGGGAGACGCACTCTTCGTTGATACCGAAGGCAGTTATGTATCAACGGAAGATCAGCTGGTCGCCACGCTTGGTCTCAAGCACGTGGTGGTCGTGGCCACACGCGATGCAGTGCTTGTGGCCGACAAGACCCGCGCCGGCG
>JBOFZC010000138.1:0-1002 GCA_051654985.1 Rhabdaerophilum sp. | reverse complement strand
GCTCGCGGAGGGCACGATCGATGCTGTCGCCAGCAATGAGCGCGTCATCGAAGTGTATCTGGGGCGCTAACATGCTCGAAGTCGAAACCATCGACCTGCATTATGGCGCGGCCCAAGCCCTGCGCCGCGTTTCTCTCAGTGCCAAACAGGGGGAAGTCACCTGTGTTCTCGGCCGCAACGGTGTGGGAAAGACCTCGCTTTTGCGTGCGATTGTTGGGCATCAGTCGATTTCTGGAGGGGCAATCCGCTTTGATGGCCAGTCTCTCGCAGGCCTGCGCCCCGAGGATCGGGCGCGCCTTGGGATCGCCTATGTGCCGCAGGGACGCGAGATTTTCCCGCTTCTCACGGTGAAAGAAAACCTCGAAACCGGCTTTGCACCGCTCAAGCGCGCGGATCGACACATCCCGTCGGAGTTGTTCGATCTTTTTCCGGTGTTGAAATCCATGCTCGGGCGGCGCGGCGGCGATCTCTCGGGTGGCCAGCAGCAACAGCTCGCGATCGCCCGCGCTTTGGTGACACGCCCGAAGCTGGTTGTCCTGGACGAGCCGACCGAGGGCATCCAGCCCTCAATCATCAAGGATATCGGCCGCACCATCTCTTACTTGCGTGACAAGGGCGATATCGCAATTCTGTTGGTTGAGCAGTATTTCGATTTCGCGAGAGAACTCGCGGATACTTGGCATGTTATGGATCGTGGTGAGGTCACTCTGTCCGGCACTCGCGCCTCGATGGATGAGGACGACATCCGCCGCCGTATGAGCGTTTAAAGACAGCTCCAGTCGATAAAGATGTTCACGTTCTGTATGGCTGCGGGCTCGAACGGCTCCAGCGGCCGGAAAACGCGACGCGCTTTCGGCATCCCGTGAATTCAAGATATTGACTAATTTCAGGAAAATGGTGCCCGGGGTCGGAATCGAACCAACGACACTGCGATTTTCAGTCGCATGCTCTACCAACTGAGCTACCCGGGCGGGTCCAAACCGCGATTTGCGCGAATGGCAG
>JBOFZC010000137.1:0-4678 GCA_051654985.1 Rhabdaerophilum sp. | reverse complement strand
CGGCGACACTCGCGCCGCAATCACGAGCGATGGGCTCCAGCACGGCCAGCACCCTGGCGAGACGGGTTGGCTCGTTGCCCTGCCAGTCTTTCTGTGGCGCAAGCCGGATGCGCGCGCCATTGGCGCCGCCCCGCATGTCCGAGCCACGGAAGGTGCGAGCACTGTCCCAGGCGGTGGCAACGAGTTCAGCAACACCGAGGCCACTGGCCGCGATCTTCGCCTTTGCGGCTTTGATGTCGTAATTGGTCGGGCCAGTGGGGATCGGATCTTGCCAGATCAGATCTTCCTTGGGGCTATCGGGGCCGATATAGCGGATATTCGGTCCCATATCGCGATGGGTGAGCTTGAACCAGGCGCGGGCAAAGGTGTCCTTGAAATAGGCCGGGTCGGCGATGAATTTCTCGCAGATCGCGCGATAGACTGGGTCCATTTTCATGGCCATATCCGCGTCGGTCATCATCGGCATGCGGCGGATCGAAGGGTCAGTGGCGTCCACTGGCATATGCTCTGGCCTGATGCCGATCGGCTGCCATTGTTGCGCACCGGCAGGGCTTTTGCCGAGTTCCCAATCATAGCCAAAGAGCAGATCGAAATAACCCATGTCGAACACGGTCGGGTTCGTTGTCCAAGCCCCCTCGAGGCCGGAGGTCACCGCTTCATTCGCCTTGCCATGCTGGTTGGGATTCGACCAACCGAAGCCCTGGTTCTCGATTCCCGCAGCTTCCGGCTCGGGGCCGAGGGCTTCGGCGTTTCCGTTGCCATGCGCCTTGCCAACGGTATGGCCGCCGGCTGTCAGCGCTGCGGTTTCCTCGTCATTCATCGCCATGCGAGCGAAGGTTTCGCGCACATGCGCTGCCGTAACCAACGGGTCCGGTTTGCCGTTGACGCCCTGCGGATTGACGTAAATCAGGCCCATCTGCACGGCAGCGAGAGGGTTCTCCATGGTTTGAGGTTTCGCGACATCGCCATACCGCGTGTCAGAAGGCGGCAACCATTCCTTCTCTGCACCCCAGTAGACATCCTTCTCTGGATGCCAGATATCTGTACGACCGAAAGAAAAGCCGAATGGTTTCAATCCCATATCTTCATAGGCGAGCGTGCCGGAGAGGATGATCAGATCGGCCCAGGAAACCTTGTTGCCGTATTTTTTCTTCAGCGGCCAGAGCAGACGCCGGGCTTTGTCGAGGCTCGTATTGTCCGGCCAGGAATTGAGCGGAGCAAAACGAATATTGCCCGAGCCGCCACCGCCACGGCCATCGGCCAGACGATAGGAGCCGGCCGAGTGCCAGGCAAGGCGGATCATCAGGCCACCATAATGGCCCCAATCGGCTGGCCACCAATCCTGGCTGTCACGCAGCAACGCCTTCATGTCGGCCTTGAGTGCCGTGACATCGAGCGATTTGACTGCCTTGCGATAGTCAAAATCAGCTCCGAGCGGGTTGGTCTTGGCGTCTTGCTGGTGCAAAATATCGAGATCGAGCGTGTTGGGCCACCAATCTCGGTTCGCGTGCGATCCGGCTTTTGTCACCCCATGTTTTCCGTCTGAGAACGGGCATTTTGCAGTGTCGGTCATGGGCATCGCTCCTTGGGCTCAAACGTCTCTACTGGGTTCAATACACCAGCGCATGCAGTGGTATGGGTGATGGATGGAAGTGATAAGACAGCCCACGAGATTGAATGGACAGCCAATCGCGGCGCACAACATCCGCTAGGCAATGCTAGGTAGCCCTGTGAGGTTCAAATTCAAGAGCAGGACGACTTAAGACGCGTCGCGCTCTTCGCTCGTCAGCGCCCTTGCAATCCGATCAACGCGCTCGGCGAGCGAGGTGATGGCCCCAGCGATCTCAAGCTCACGAGCCGAGCCGGAGCGGCTGGCATCGGAGAGCGCAGCTTCGCGCACGGTGATCGCCTCGGAGGCGGAGGCTGATTTGCGGCGCTCTTCGCGCGCTTCATCGGCGAGCATCAGCCCGGCCATCACGGCGAGGCGCAGATCGCCGATCTCGCCAAAACTCTGGCGCATCGACTTGATTCGCGCATCCACATCAGCCGCGAGTGTTTCGAGATGGCTCTCCTGCCCGTCCTCGCAGGCCATACGGAACTGCTTGCCGTCGATGGTGACACTGACCTGCGCCAAATCTCAACCCTCCGCGAGCCCGGCGCGGACGGCCGAGATGGCGCGATCGATGCGCGGCGCGAGATCATAGAGGCATTGGTCAGCCTCGCGGCGTGCCCCGGTTTCGAGGTCGAGCATTTCGGCAAGGCGATGGCGATCCTCGCGCATCACCGCGAGCTCGGTTTCGAGCGTGGCGCGCATGCGATCAGCCTCGACATGACGGAGCGATGCGGCATCGAGCCGGTCCAAAGCGGCACTCAGCCGGTTCAGAGCCTCGGCGACGACATCCGGCATATTCTTCCTCGACCAATCCCAAGCCGGCGAATCACCGGTGATGTGACATATCTTCTGATAGCGGGTCGCGAAACTAGGCGTTGAATCCGCGCTGATCAATCGCTTTTCCCGCGAAAACCCCATCGAAGTGATGAGTGCTCCCCTCTTGCAGTTTTGGGCGCGCGGGTGAATCTCGTTTGAGAACAATATCCAGCTGCCGCAGCTCCTCCAAAAGGGGCGGCGAATGCGGCAAAAATCGGGATTGGGAGGGGAGCATGGCTCGGGAACAGATGGGCTATCAGGCTGTTTATGATGGCTGGAAGGCCGATCCTGAGGGGTTTTGGCGGGAAGAGGCGGCGCATCTCGACTGGATCAAGCCGCCAAAGACGATCTTTGATGCCGCATCCGGTGCCTATGGTCGCTGGTTTCCCGATGCGATCTGCAACACGGCACACAATTGCCTCGACCGGCACATTGCTGCGGGGCGCGGCGAGCAGCTTGCCCTGATTTATGATAGCCCGATCACCGGCTCAGGCTCGAAGCTGACCTATGCGCAACTCAAGCGTGAAGTGGATTTGCTCGCGCATGCCATCCGGGGGTTCGGGCTTGAGAAGGGCGATCGCGCGATACTCTACATGCCGATGGTGCCCGAGGCGGCGATCGCGATGCTCGCCTGCGCGCGGCTGGGTGTGATTCACTCCGTGGTGTTCGGTGGCTTTGCCGCGCATGAACTCGCAACGCGCATCGATGATGCGAAGCCCAAACTCATCCTCACCGCTTCTTGCGGCATCGAACCGGGCAGGGTGGTGGCCTATAAGCCGCTCCTCGATCGCGCGATCGAGGAGGCAAGCCACAAAATCGAGACCTGCCTCGTGTTGCAGCGGCCGCAAGCCACGGCTGAGTTGATGTCCGGCCGTGACCATGATTGGGCGGGTGTCCGCGCAAACCTTATCTCGCAAGACGCTGGGCCAGTTGAGCCGGTCGCGGTGGCTGCAACCGATCCGCTCTATGTGCTCTACACCTCAGGCACCACGGGCAAGCCGAAGGGTGTGGTGCGCGACAATGGCGGCCATATGGTGGCGCTGCATTATTCCATGCATGCGCTCTACGGCATGAAACCCGGCGAGGTGTTTTGGGCCGCCTCGGATGTGGGTTGGGTGGTGGGACATTCCTATATTGTCTATGCGCCCCTCCTGATGGGCTGCACATCTGTGCTCTACGAGGGCAAGCCGGTGGGCACACCCGATCCCGGCGCGTTCTGGCGTGTGATATCCGAGCATGATGTGAAAGTGTTGTTCACGGCCCCAACGGCTTTCCGCGCGATCCGGAAAGAGGATCCGAAAGCCGAGCATCTCGCGCGCTACGATCTCAAGGGATTGCGCGCGCTGTTTCTCGCCGGCGAAAGGGCTGACCCCGATACGGTGAAATGGGCTGAGGAGATCCTCAAAGTTCCTGTCATCGACCATTGGTGGCAAACTGAAACGGGCTGGGCGATTGCGGGCAATCCGCTTGGCCTCGGCATGCTGCCGGTGAAGCATGGCTCGCCGACAGTTCCCATGCCCGGTTATGATGTGCAGATCCTGGATGAGGCCGGCAAGCCGGTCGAGGCAGGGAAAATGGGCTCTATCGCCGTGAAACTGCCATTGCCGCCCTCATGCCTGCCCACGCTCTGGAACGCGGATGAGCGCTTCAAATCGAGCTACCTCACGGAATTCCCGGGTTTCTACAACACATCGGATGCCGGTTATCGCGACGCCGATGGCTATCTCTTCATCATGGGCCGTACGGATGACATCATCAACGTTGCGGGGCATCGGCTTTCAACCGGCGGGATGGAGGAGGTTCTCGCTTCGCATCCGGCCGTGGCGGAATGTGCGGTAATCGGCGCGAAGGACAGCCTCAAGGGCGAGGTGCCGCTCGGGTTCGTGGTGCTCAAATCCGGCACCAATGCGTCGTCCGAGACAATCGAGCGGGAATGCGTGGGTCTCGTGCGCGATCGCATCGGGCCGGTTGCAGCTTTCAAGACAGCAATCGTCGTCAACCGCCTTCCGAAAACGCGCTCGGGGAAAATCTTGCGCGGCACGATGAAGAAAATCGCCGATGGGGATGCGTGGTCGATGCCGGCGACAATTGATGATCCGGCGATCATCGAGGAGATCGCCCGTGCGCTGGAAATGAAGGGTATGAAGGGCTGAGGTTGCGTTTCATGCCGCTTCCTCGTTCCAGCTGAGGCTATCGCCATTGCTCGCGCCGCGCGGCAGGCTGAGTTCGGCACTGGTGGAACTGGGCTCC
>JBOFZC010000136.1:0-3947 GCA_051654985.1 Rhabdaerophilum sp. | reverse complement strand
CCGCGCTGAAGCGCTTCTGCGAGCACCATGCCGTAGCCTTCAAACAGTGAGGACATCACGAAAAGATCAGCGTCGGCAAAGAGTTGATCGAGATCACGATCGGGCACGGCGCCCAGAAGCTGGATGTGATCATTGAGGTCCGAGAGCGCGATCTGGTCACGCAGCGCGTTCACGGTTTCAAGTCCACGCGCCGTGCCCGCGATCTTGAGCCGCCAGTTGCGGCGCTTGAGGCCGGCTAGCGCTTCGACCAGCACACCATAGCCTTTGCGCGGGACAATGGACCCCACCGCGAGCAGGTTCAAAACTTCCGATTTCGAACCGTTGGCGCGTGGTTTGCGCGTGGTGCCCGGCTCGGCAATGGTGATTTTGTCAGCGGGAACAGCAAAATCGCCAACCAGAATTTTGGCCGTCAGCGGAGAATTCGCCACGACATGACGCGCGAGAGCGAGTGCTTTTGTCTCGCTCTCGTGGAGCTCAACCGCCCGATCGGGAGAAATGCCGTTTTCCAGCGCCAGGGGATGATGGCAGAGCGCCACGATGGGTTGGCGGATTTCTCGGATTAAGCTCGACGGCATCGCGCCATAGGCGAGGCCATCGATCAAGAGCAGGCAATCGGACGGCAATCCGGCGATGATCGCGGCGCTATCTGCGAGATCATCGGCGCTGGGGTTCGGGTAGCTTCCCGGCAAAGCCACGTGCATTGCTTCTACCCCGGCTTGCGGCAGAAGGCGCAGAACCGCGCGATCATAGGCATAACCGCCCGTGGGCAGCGCGAGATCGCCGGGGATGAGGAAGGCGGTTCGGGTCATGGCAGTTGAGCTTTTTGTGGACGCAAAATCTTCACGCAAACCGGTGTCCACTTTGCTTGATTTTGCTACGCCACATCCCCTTCGAACCAAGCACGGGCAAGGTCGGTTTCGTGAAGGGTCACGCGGATCTTTGCGAGCTTCTTGCCGTCTTTTCCAAGGGCACCGGATTTTGCGGCTTTGACCATCTCGTCAAAGATATGTTTGGCAAGGAATTCCGTGGTGGTGAGAATGCCCTTGAACTCGGGAACCGTATCGAGGTTCTGGTATTTCAGCGGCTTCAAGACGGCCGCGAGTGTGTCGAGCGCTGCGCCGATATCGACCACCACGTTCTGTTTGGTCATCTTCTCGCGGAAGAAGGCGACATCGACCACAAAGGTCGCGCCGTGCATGTTTTGCGCCGGGCCAAAGAACGGATCGGGCAGGGAATGACCGATCATGATGCGATCACGGACTTCAACGGCGAACATGGGCGACTTTCCTTCTAAACGTAGCCCGAACGGGCGTCCGAGCTTATGCGAGGGGCCTCGCGCCAATGGCGCGAAACGAAAGAAAATGATGGTTCAATACTGAACCAGCGTGACAAGGCCCTTTGCATCCGCGGCAAGGAGCCTCGGAATAGCATCGGGCAAAGCGGGGAAGGGAAGCGTTTCGGTGAGAAGCGCATCGAGCCTTTCATCCGCCAATAAGCGTAACGCCGCCTGAAGGCGCGATGAATAGCTCCATCCGCGCGACGCATGATCGGGCGAAACAGTCCCGACTTGGCTTGAGATCAGCTTCACCCGTCCGGCATGGAAATGCCCGCCGAGCGGAACAAGCAGCGGCTTTTCGCCATACCAGGAGAGCTCGACGACCGTGCCGTTCTTGGCGGCAGCGTGAATGGCCGTCGAAAGACCGGGCTGACTTGCCGAGGTGTGGAACACGACATCCTGTTCTCGAGGCGCATCCGCAGGCAAAGCGAATCGCGCACCGAACAGCCCTGCGAGTTCGGCGCGAGCCGGGTTCACATCGACAAGGGTTACCTCGGTTCCGGGAAAGCGCGCGGCGAGGAATGTCACCAGCAGGCCGACGAGCCCGCCGCCCACAATTGTGACCCGATCAGCGGCACTCATCTTGGAATCCCAAATCGCGTTGAGCGCGGTTTCCATATTGGCTGCCAGCGTCGCGCGCGGCGTGGGGATATTGTCGGGGATGAGGTTGAGCATCGCGGTTTTCGCGTTGAACACATCCTGGTGCGGATGCAGCACGAAAACGCGCTTGCCCTCGATATCATCAGGGCCCTCCTGAATCCGCGCGACGGCGCAATAGCCGTATTTCACAGGAAACGGAAAATCGCCCGCCTGATGCGGGCAGCCCATGCGCTCATGTTCGGATTGCGGCACAAGCCCCGAGGCGATCAGCCTCTCGGTCCCACGCGACAGGGCTGAGGCCAGCATGATCAGGCGCGATTCATTGGCGAGAGGTGGGGCCACCTTCTCGGCGCGCAGTTCTGCCCGCATCACCCCCGTATACCAGAGCGCTTTTCCGGTTGCGAAATTGAACATCGGGCCTGTTCCAGTTTGCTTCTGTTCAGATTGGGCGTGCGAGGAACCACGCGCTCAGACGGAGAAATCCGCTTGAGGCCGTTTCTTTACGCACCATTTTCATGCCAGAGAATGGCGCGCAAGGCGTGAAATCAAAACTGAGCCCCGGGGGCTCACAAGAAGGCCTGACACGAGATGACGACGAACGAACCCACCCCGACCGGCGTGGCACTTCCCCTGACCCCCACGGGTACCCAGAGCAGCGAAGTTTTGATGCTGCGCCGCGTGATCGTCGCGGTGCTCAATATCGTGCTCTACGTCGCTCTGGCGGCGTGGGGTTGGTCGATTTTGTGTGTGGGAGGGTGGAGCATCGTCGATGTCCTTCTCTTCATCTGCTTCCTTTTGGGCACGCCCTGGGCGGTTCTCGGCTTCTGGAATGCCGTGATCGGGCTGTTCCTGCTGCATGGCCCGCGCAATGCGATGCAGGATGTCGCGCCTTTTGCCGAATTGGCGGATCCGGCCATGAAGGTGACGCTCAAAACCGCGATCTTCATGACCCTTCGGAATGAAGATCCCTCGCGCGCGTTCCGCCGCTTGAGGCTTGTGAAAGAAACGGTCGATGCCACCGGCTTCGGCGACCGCTTCGCCTATTTCCTCCTTTCCGACACCAACAAGGACGATGTCGCCGAGCAGGAAGAAGCGCTTTTCGCCGCGTGGAAACAGGAAGCGGGCGAGAGCGCGCCGCTCGTCTATCGCCGCCGCACCGACAATACCGGTTTCAAGGCCGGGAATGTGCGCGATTTTCTCGACAATTGGGGCTCTGACTACGACCTCATGCTGCCGCTCGACGCCGACAGCCTGATGGATGGCGAGACCATCATCCGCCATGTCCGCATCATGGAGGCCAACTCGAAGCTCGGTATCTTGCAGAGCCTTGTCGTTGGCATGCCGTCGCAGAGCCTGTTCGCCCGTGCGTTCCAGTTCGGCATGCGCCAGGGCATGCGCTCCTATACGATGGGTCAAGCCTGGTGGGTGGGCGATTGCGGCCCGTTCTGGGGGCATAATGCGCTCGCGCGCATCGCGCCGTTCCGCGACCATTGCGAATTGCCCGTTTTGTCGGGTCCGCCGCCGTTCGGCGGGCATATTCTTAGCCATGATCAGGTGGAAGCCACGTTCATGCGCCGCGCGGGCTATGAAGTGCGTGTGATGCCCGATGAGGGCGGCTCGTGGGAGGAAAACCCGCCGACCATCCTCGAATTCATGAAGCGCAACACCCGCTGGTGCCAGGGCAACCTGCAATATTTCAAGCTCTTGAACACTAAGGGGCTTTACCCCGTCAGCCGCTTCCAGCTGATCTGGGCGATCCTGATGTTTCTCGGCATTCCCGCCTGGACGCTGATGCTGCCGCTCGCGGCGCTGAAGCCCTTCGATGGCGAAAGCCTCGCCGCTTTCCCGGCCGCTTCTGCATTGGCCCTTTATATCTTCTTCACCATCATGAACCTGATGCCGAAGATCGCCGGGCTGATCGACATCATGCTGACAACGGGCGGCACGAAGCGCTATGGCGGAACGAGCAAGTTCCTGTTCGCAGGCCTGAGCGAGATTGTCTTCGCCTGGA
>JBOFZC010000135.1:0-3466 GCA_051654985.1 Rhabdaerophilum sp. | reverse complement strand
CCCGCTACTTTGCCAACCTTGAAGAGGTGCTTGCTGATAGCCGTGGTGGCGGTCGTAAGGCAGCCTTGCTGATGCTCGATCTTGATCGCTTCAAAGAAACCAACGACGCCTTTGGGCAAGGTGCTGGCGACGAATTGTTGGTTCGGGCCCGCGATATCATTCTTGCTGAGCTCGAGGAGGGCGATCGTCTCGCGCGTCTCGGCGGGGATGATTTTGTTATCCTCTCACTCAACGCGCGCGATGAAGTGCAAGCCCAGGATTTGTGCCGCCGGTTGGTCGAGCGTCTGGCTGTGCCCATTAGCATGCCGCAGGGTGAGGTGCATTCCGGTTGCTCGATCGGCATCGCCATGTTGCCGCGTGATGGAGAGAGCGCCGAGGAAGCCCATCGCAATGCTGACCTGGCTCTGCGACAAGCCAAGAACGATGGACGGGCACGCTTCGTGTTTTTCGATCATGAATTGCATGCCGCTGCTCAAAAGCGCACGACTCTTGCCCGTATGCTCCGACATGCGATTGAGAACAACGAACTCAGCGTGCATGTGCAGCCGCAGGTCCGCTTGCGCGATGGGCGTCTTCATGGCTTCGAGGTGCTCGCGCGCTGGTTCCACCCGACGAGCGGCACGATCCCGCCATCCGAATTCATCCCTGTAGCCGAGGCGAACGGGCTTATTCCGGCTTTGGGTAACCGCATCCTGGACGAGGCCTGCCGTATCGCCCGTGAATGGGCGGATGCCCGTTTCGAATTCGGGCATGTCTCGGTGAATGTTTCAACGATCCAGCTTTGGCAGCCGAATTTTGTGTCAATCGTCGCGGATACCCTGCGCCGACATGGATTGCCGGGCTACAGGCTCTGCCTCGAAGTGACGGAAAGTGTTTTTGTCAATCATTGCGAAGCCAAGGTGATGCAGGTGTTTGGCGAGTTGCGCGCCCTGGGTGTCAGCCTCAGCCTTGATGATTTTGGCTCGGGTTATTCTTCTCTGGGTTATCTCAACACCCTGCCGCTCGACCAACTCAAGATCGATCGAGCCTTTGTGTCGGGCGTCGATCGCGATCCGCGCAAGAAGAGCCTGCTCGCCGGCATCATCGCGCTCGGCAAAGGCCTGCGGCTTGAACTTGTGGCTGAAGGCGCTGAAACCGCAGCCGAGATCGAGACCTTGCGTGTCCTGGGATGCAATCTTGTGCAGGGCTATCATTTCGCCAAACCCATGCCGCATATCCTGGCGCAAGCCGAGGCAGAACGCATCCGCAAGAGTCTGCGCTCGACAAGCCGCGCGAAGGCCGAACGCGAACAACACGCCGCAGCGTGATTATCGCAACAGTGTAGATGGCATTTTGAGGTAAGTGGCGGAGAGGGAGTCTCGCGAACTTACCACTTTTCTGGCTTCAGTCAATCCAGATTGATACATGTAAGATGTTGAATTGATATATCTATATGTCTAGCGCTCTCCAATGTCGTATTTTCCACTTTGTGCCGGTCCACCGCTACGGTTAGGGTTGCGGTTAGGGTTGGAGCTTTGGGGAGGAGTTCGGCGGAGATGCGAGCGGGCGGAAAGCTGACCACGCGTACAGTTGAGACGGCGAAGGCCGGGATGCACAGTGATGGGGGTGGTCTCTATCTCCTCGTCAGCCCCGCTGGCGGTCGCAGGTGGGCGTTCGTTTACCGGCGTGCTGCCAAACGCACCGAGCTTGGTCTCGGCACCTTTCCTGACGTTACTCTCGCCAACGCCCGCGACAAGGCCGCTGCCTATCGCCAATTGCTGTTGGCTGATATTGATCCGCTGGAAGCCAAGCGGGCTGTGAAGCATGAGGCGGCTCCCAGCCCGAAGTTCGGCGACGTCGCGGACCAATACATCACCGAGATCGAACCGCAGTTTCGGAACCCGAAGCACACGGCGCAATGGCGCATGACGCTCAAGGACTATTGCGAACCGATCCGCTCGAAGCCCATCGACAAAATCGAAACTGCTGAGGTGATGGCCGTACTCAAGCCGATCTGGCTCGCGGTGCCGGAGACAGCCTATCGACTTCGCGGGCGCATGGAACGGGTCATCGACTTCGCGAAAGTCAAAGGCTGGCGGAGCGGTGAGAACCCAGCGCGTTGGCGCGGCCACCTCGATAAGCTCCTGCCCAAGCGGCCCAAGCTTGTCAGGGGGCATCACGCTGCTATGCGCTTCGAGGATGTCCCGGCGTTCATGGCTGAACTGCGCGCGAGGGAAGCAACAGCCGCCTTGGCGCTGGAGTTCGCGATCCTGACTGCCGCGCGCTCTGGTGAGGCCCTTGGTGCGGGATGGCCGGAGATCGACTTCGACAAGGCTGTGTGGACCGTCCCTGCGGTCCGCATGAAGGCAGGTCGGGAACACCGCGTACCGCTGAGCGCGCCAGCACTGGCAGTCTTGAAGCCGCTTCACGAAGCGCGCCGGGGTGAAGCCATCTTCTGCGGTTACGATCCGGACAAACCTCTCTCCGGGATGGCCATGACGATGATGTTGCGTCGGATGAAGCGCGAGGACATTACGGTCCATGGTTTCCGGTCGGCGTTCCGTGACTGGACCGCTGAATGCACCGACGTCTCAAACGAGGTTTGTGAAGCGGCGTTGGCCCACGTCATCAACAACAAGGCAGAAGCGGCCTATCGCCGGGGTGATCTGTTCGAGAAACGCCGTAAACTTATGGATGCGTGGGGCGTTTACTGTGGGTGAAGCGAATGCCCGTTTCGACAAAAGCGCTTGACGCATGACTGAATGTTATATTGTACCATTTAAGAATGGTCATTCTCGAAATTCCTGACGGCGCGCGCCCGCAAAGTCCCAAGCCAAGTCCGACGCTTTGCCTTTCAGTCTGTTCGCGTTGCAAGCCAATGGATTGGCGAGGCGACGATCATGAACGTCCCGGGGCTGCATTCGCTTCACGGGTCGCGGCAGCCTTGAAGGCCAGTAAACTGCCTGAATCTGTGGCCCTGCGCGATATCCGCTGCATGAGCCAATGCAAGCGCCCTTGCGTGGTCGCCTTCTCAGGTGATGGTCGCTTTAGCTACCTTTTCGGCGATCTTGATCCCTACACGGACGCCGACGCCGTCATTGAAGCCTTCGCACTCTATGCAGCAAGCGATGACGGGTTCGTTGAGCGAGCGAAGCGCCCTCGTGCGCTTCAAGCTGGAATTCTTGGCCGCATCCCGCCGCTCGGCTCAGCCCATAGCATCATTCACAAAACAACCATCACCCACAACGCTTCCGGAGCATCCCTATGACGTTTCTAAAACCTTCCCGCCGCGCAGTTCTGGCGGGTGCAGCCTCCATTGCCGCGATTGGTGTCACCGGCAAAGCAGGTGCGCAACAGGCCGAAGCTGTGCTTCGCGTTGTTGCGCCATGGGAATACACCTCGAATGAGCCGTCCGACGTCGGCTATATTCTTGCGCGTATGGGCGTTGCCGAAACCTTGGTGCAGGTCGAACCGGACGGCAAGCTGG
>JBOFZC010000134.1:0-14631 GCA_051654985.1 Rhabdaerophilum sp. | reverse complement strand
ATCGCCAAGGTGATGGCGAATTACTCGCTCGGCGAAGCCGATATGCTCCGCCGCGCCATGGGTAAAAAGATCAAGGCGGAAATGGATGCGCAGCGAACCCGTTTTGTTGATGGTTCGGTTGCCAACAGCATCCGGGCGGCCGACGCCGAGTCGGTTTTCGACCTTCTGGCCAAATTCGCAGATTATGGCTTCAACAAGAGCCACGCAGCGGCTTATGCGCTCGTCTCCTACCAGACGGCCTATATGAAGGCAAATTTCCCGGTCGAGTTTCTGGCCGCTTCCATGAGTCTCGAAATCTCGAACACCGACAAGCTGGCCGAGTTCCGGAGGGAAGCGGCTCGGCTTGGCATTCGCGTTGAGCCGCCCGATGTCAACCGTTCCGGCGTGGCATTTGAGGTTAAGAACGACGCCATTCTGTACGCACTCGCTGCCGTAAAGGGCGTTGGAGTTGAGGCGGCGCGGGCCATTCTCCGGGCCCGGGGTGACAAGCCTTTCGTGTCTTTGGCTGATTTTTCCAAACGCATGGACCCGAAAGCGGTCAATCGGCGCACTCTGGAACAATTGATTGGAGCCGGCGCGTTTGACACTCTTGAGGCCAATCGCGGTAGGGTTTTTGCTGGTCTTGACGTCATTCTTGCCGAAGCGAATGCGCATGGAGAGGCGCAACAGACTGGGCAAGGTGCCCTGTTTGGGCTTGGCGAGGCAGGAGCCGATTTGCAATTGCCCGACGTGCCACCCTTGCCGTTGACAGAGCGGATGAAGCGCGAACACGCCGCCGTCGGCTTTTATCTATCGGGGCATCCGCTGGATCAATATGCCGCCCTTCTTGATCGCGCAGGAATACAGGACGTCACACGTTTTCAAGACGCCGTGCGCCATGGCGCGACGCATGCGCGGATCGCTGGCACTTTGCTCGATATGGATATCCGCCGGACGAAATCCGGCTCAAAAATCGCCATCCTCTCACTGTCAGACCGTTCAGGTCAGTTCGAGGCAATGTTATTCTCCGAGATGCTCGCGAAAAGCCGTGCAATGTTGGAGCCTGGCAAAGCCCTGTTTTTTGCAATGGCGGGCAATGCCGATGGAGAGGATGTTCGTCTACGCGTTCTCGAGATGGACGATCTCGCCCAAGCCTTGTCGAAAACGCAAAAGGGCGTGCGCCTCGTGCTCTCGGAACAGATGGCGATCGGCACGCGCAGTGGAGCCGATCCGCTCGGCGCGCTGAAGGCTGCCTTGAAACCGGGGGGGGAAGGCGCGGTCGAGCTGCGGTTGCGCATGTTGGATGGGGGCGAGATCGATCTGAAGCTTCCTGGACGATTTGATGTCTCCGGCCCAGCTGTTGCGACCTTGTCAGCGATTGGAGGCGTGCTCGAGGTCAATCCGTTCTGAACGGCTTCCTGCACTTTCAAGCTTTGTCACGAGGCCTTTTCGCGCGAAAGCACTTGCAATTCGGGGCTTGATGCGTTAGCCGCCCCTTCATTCCACACGCAGGGTGTCGATTGATCTCGAACCGGTGCCGCCGGTATGGCGGCTCGTCCTGCGGAGGCTCAACCGGAGAAGAACTATGTCTGTACCTGATTTCTCGATGCGTCAGCTCCTCGAGGCTGGCGCGCATTTCGGCCACCAGTCGCATCGCTGGAACCCGAAAATGGCGCCGTTTATTTTCGGCACCCGCAACAACATCCACATCATTGACCTCGCCCAGACCGTTCCAATGCTCTATCGCGCGCTGGAAGCGGTGGGTGACACCGTGGCCCGTGGCGGCCGCGTTCTGATGGTTGGCACGAAGCGCCAGGCGCAGGAGCCGATTGCGGCGGCTGCGAAGGCCTCGGCCCAGTATTTCGTGAATTCGCGCTGGCTCGGCGGCACGTTGACCAACTGGAAGACAATTTCGATCTCGATCCAGCGGCTGCGCAAGGTCGACGAAATCCTCGCTGGTGGTGCAACTGGCCTCACCAAGAAAGAGCGTCTGATGCTCACCCGTGAGCAGGAAAAACTCACGCGCGCGCTCGGCGGCATCAAGGATATGGGCGGCACGCCCGATCTGATTTTCGTGATCGACACGAACAAGGAAGCTTTGGCGATCCTTGAAGCCAAGCGCCTCGGCATCCCCGTTGTCGCGATTGTCGACACCAATTGCAACCCAGATGGCGTGACCTACCCGGTTCCGGCGAACGACGATGCGGGCCGCGCGATCCAGCTCTACTGCGATCTCATTAGCCGTGCCGCGATCGAAGGTATTTCACGCGGTCAGTCCTCGAGCGGTGTCGATGTTGGCGCGTCGGTGAATCCGACGGCTGAAGAACTTCCCGCTGCTGCTGCATCGGGCGAAGGCTTCGTGCGTCTCTCCGCGCCTCAGGGTGCGCCGGATGACTTCACCAAGCTCGGTGGTGTTGGTCCGCAGCTCGCAACCAAGCTCAACGAGTATGGCGTTTTCCACTTCTGGCAGCTCGCTGCCATGTCGGAAACGGATGTGGCTGCTCTCGACGCAGCCCTGAAGCTCAACGGCCGTGCGGCCCGCGACGGCTGGCTCGATACGGCGCGCGCGCTCGCTGCCTAAGAACGACATCAGACGGAGCGTCATCGCTCCGTCATTCTTTTCCGGGAGTTGGAGTTCTCTCCGACTCCCGCTTCCCATTTGATGAGGACTGGATATGCCCGATATCACCGCCAGCATGGTGAAAGAACTGCGCGAAAAAACCGACGCAGGCATGATGGATTGCAAGGCCGCTTTGAGCGAGACCGGTGGCGATATGGAAGCCGCGGTCGATCTTCTGCGCAAGAAGGGCCTCGCCAAAGCCGCCAAGAAAGCGGGCCGCGTGGCTGCCGAGGGGCTGATCGGTATCGACTCGGCTGGCACGAAAGCGGTGGTCGTCGAGCTCAATTCCGAAACCGATTTTGTGGCGCGCAATGATGCCTTCCAGACGCTCGTGCGCAATGTCGCCGCGATCGCGCTGAATGCCGGCGACGATGTCGAGATGATCAAAGCGGCGGCCTATCCGGGCGGCGGCACCGCGCAAGAGGCGATTGCCAACCTTGTGGCGACGATCGGCGAGAATATGTCTCTGCGCCGCGCGGCTTTGCTGAGCGTGTCGTCGGGCGTGGTTTCGAGCTACCTCCACAATTCGGTGGGTGATGGCCTCGGCAAGATCGGCGTTCTCGTCGCCCTCGAATCGACCGGCAATTCTGAAGCGCTGGCGGCCTTGGGACGTCAGGTTGCGATGCATGTCGCGGCGGCAAACCCGGTGGCCCTCGATTCTGCAAGTGTTGATCCGGCAGTTGTTGCGCGTGAGCGCAACGTGATCTCCGAGAAGGCGAAGGCCACGGGCAAGCCGGATAACGTGATCGAAAAGATCGTGGAATCGGGCCTGAAAACCTTCTTTAAGGAAGTGTGCCTTGTCGATCAGCCGTTCATCCATGATCCCAGCAAGACCGTGCTTCAGGCCGTGAACGAAGCTGCGAAGGCCGCGGGCGCACCGATTGTGCTCAAGGGCTTTGTGCGATTTGCGCTGGGCGAGGGAATCGAGAAAGAGACATCCGATTTCGCCGCCGAAGTCGCTGCCGCTGTGGGTGGCTGAGGATAACCTCAGCTCTTCCAGGCAAAACAACCTAAAGGCGGTTCGCAAGAGCCGCCTTTTTTGTAAGACAGAGCTGCAAGGCAAGGGGAGATGCGGAATGGTTGGCCAGAGTGAAACAGGCATTCCGATCTTCAAGCGCGCTCTTGTGAAGCTCTCGGGCGAGGCTTTGCTTGGCACCGAGCCTTTCGGCATCCATCAGCCAACTGTGAAACAGATTTCCGAAGACCTGATCGAAGCGGCGGCTTTGGGGGTTGAGGTCGCAGTGGTAGTCGGCGGGGGCAATATCTTTCGTGGCGCCCAGATGCACGGCATGGGCCTGTCTCGCCCCGCAGCCGACTCGATGGGCATGCTCGGCACTGTGATGAACGTGATCGCGCTGGAGGCGCAGCTCACCGCGCTCGGCCAGCCTTCGCGCGCCATGTCGGGCGTTGCGATGCCCTCGGTTGTGGAAACCTATACGCGCCAGCAGGCGATGGACCATCTCTCTAAGGGGCGGATCGTGCTGCTCGCCGGGGGCACCGGCAATCCGTTTTTCACGACCGATACCGGCGGCGCCCTGCGCGCAGCCGAACTCGAATGCGACGTGTTGCTGAAGGCCACGCAGGTGGATGGCGTTTACAACGCCGACCCGCGCAAAGATCCGAATGCCAAGCGCTATGAAACGGTGAGCTTCGACGAAGTGATCCGCAAGGATCTCAAGGTGATGGATACAGCGGCGTTCGCGCTGGCGCGCGATGCGAAACTGCCGATTGTGGTGTTCTCGATCCATGAACCCGGATCAATTGCAGCCGTGCTCGCCGGCAAGGGACGCTCGACGCTCGTTTCGGGCTAGAGCATGGAGCGAAAAAGTGGGCACCGGTTTTTCGCGTGAGGCATGCGACCATGATTAGCCGTCCGCTTGATCTTTGACGCCTGTTCCGACAAGGAAGACAGTTGAAATTTGGATGGCCCGCCGCATGAAACCCGAAAACGGGTAAGCCGGCTGGCCGGGCAGGGAAGCCGGGGCAGATTGAGCCCCGCGGAGGAAAAGATGGCGAAGGTGACCTTCGATCTCAATGATGTGAAGCGGCGCATGCATGGTTCAGTGGACTCGCTGAAAAAGGATCTCGCATCTCTGCGCACGGGGCGGGCGAGCCCGAGCCTTCTCGACCCAATTGAGGTCGATGCCTATGGCTCGAAAATGCCGATGAGCCAGGTTGCGACCGTCTCTGTGCCCGAGCCGCGCATGCTGTCGGTCGCAGTTTGGGATCGCGGCATGGTCGGTGCTGTCGAAAAAGCGATACGAGAAAGCAATCTCGGCCTCAATCCGGCGACCGAGGGGCAGACCATCCGCCTGCGTATTCCCGAGCTCAACCAGCAGCGTCGCCAGGAAATGGTCAAGGTCGCGCACAAATATGCGGAAGCTGCGCGCGTTGCCGCTCGTCATGTGCGCCGCGACGGCCTCGATGTTTTGAAAAAGCTCGAGAAGGACGGCGACATGAGTGAGGATGATTCCGCGCGCAACGCTGACCAAGTGCAAAAGGCGACGGACCAGATCATTGGCGAAATCGATGCGGCACTCGGCTCCAAGGAAAAGGAAATCATGCAGGTCTGAGACTTGCTGATTTTGCACGCCAACCCTATCCGCCAAGTTCGGGAGTGATCCTTGCCGGCCCAGCCTTCCGCCCAAAATCTTCTGGATGGCGCAACCAAGCCCGGCGACGGCAATGGTGTGCCGCGCCATGTGGCGGTGATTATGGATGGCAATGGTCGTTGGGCAAATGCGCGCTCTCTGCCGCGTGTCGCCGGGCACAAAGCGGGTGTCGAAACGGTGAGGCGTATGGTGCGGGCACTCGCGAGCCGCCATGTCTCGGTGCTCACCCTGTTTGCCTTCTCGACCGAAAACTGGACCCGTCCCGAAAGCGAAATCGCCGAATTGATGCGCTTGCTGCGCTTCTTCATCCGGTCCGATCTCGCTGAATTGCATGCCAACAACATCCGCATTCGCATCATTGGCGAGCGCGGCAATCTCCAGCCCGATCTCCTGGCTCTGCTGGAAGAGGCCGAAAGCACGACGGCGGCTAATGCCGGCATGAACCTTGTTGTTGCGTTCAATTACGGCTCGCGCCAGGAAATCGCCCGTGGCGCGCGGAGGTTGGCTGAGAAAGTCGCGGCGGGAACACTCGCGCCTCATGATGTGACAGCCGAAAGTCTTGGTGCCGAACTCGATACGGCCGAGCTCCCTGACCCTGATCTCATCATCCGCACATCCGGTGAGCAGAGGATTTCGAATTTCCTGCTCTGGCAGGCGGCCTATGCCGAGTTTGTGTTCCTCCCGGTGCTTTGGCCGGATTTTGACGAAGCTGCACTCGATTTGGCCTTGCTGGAATTCGCCCAACGCAAGCGCCGTTTCGGGGGGCTGTGATGGCAGGGGCGGGCGGTGGAACGCCCTCGAAGCCCAGTGATTTAAAGCCGCGTGTTTTCTCGGCGATTGTCCTCGCCGTGGGCGCGATCGGCAGCGCCATCGTCGGCGGCTGGATTTTCGCGCTGGTCTGGGGCGCGCTCGCGATCCTTGTCTACCTCGAATGGTTCGCGATCGCGAGCCGTGACTCCAAACCTGCGCCGCAGGGTATCCACTGGCTCTCAGTGGTAGGAGCGCTGCTTTTGGGCTCGATTGCGCTCATCCTTGGCGGAGCGCTCATTGCGGGCTGGCCGCTGGCACGGCTGATGCCGCTTCTGGCCGGGTTGTTTGTGGCCTATGCCGTGCTCGTTTGGCGCGCTCGATTGGCGCATCGACGCTGGCATATCGGCGGTATGATCTATGCCGGTGGCTTGCTGGTCTCGGTGCTGATCCTGCGCCTTTCGGATACACATGGGCTGACAGCCATCCTGTTCCTGTTCGCGATCGTCTGGGGGGCCGATATCGGCGCTTATTTCACGGGCAGGGCGCTCGGAGGGCCAAAACTCGCGCCACGCATTTCACCGAACAAGACCTGGTCGGGCTTTTGTGGCGGCATCGCGACCGGTGTTCTCGCTGGCATGCTGGTTGTGGGCGTTGCTCGACTCAATTTGCCCGGCGAAATCATTTTGGTTGCGGCGGCGATTGCGCTGGCCTCCGTGGCGGGCGATCTTTTCGAAAGCCATATGAAACGGCATTTTGGTGTGAAAGACTCCGGCCATCTCATCCCCGGCCATGGCGGGTTTATGGATCGACTGGACGCTTTCCTGTTTGCCGCCATTCTTGCGCTGCTGATCGGGGTTTGGAATGGTGGAATCCAAAAAGCCGGTGCCGGTTTGCTAACGGGGTGGTAGAACCCCTTCCGGTTCGGCTCGCAATGCGTTTTCGTGACCGGATTTCCACTGAGATCCGACTCACCGCTCTTAACCATGCCGTGAGTTTTGCCATCTTCATGCCTTGTGTCGAAGGCACAGAGGTGAGAACCATCGTTAATGAGGCGTTAAACGCCGATGTCCGGTCGGCTGCTCTCGACAACGCCAAAAAGGTGCAAGCGTGATTTCATTTCTCGGTTCCAGTTTCGATTTCGTGCTGACGTTTTTCGGCTATTTTGTGCCTTTTCTCTTTGTGCTCGCGATCGTGGTTTTTATCCATGAACTGGGGCATTTTCTGGTTGGGCGCTGGTTTGGTGTTCGCGTGGAGACCTTCTCGCTGGGCTTTGGCCCGCGGATTTGGCGGCGTTATGACCGGCTGGGCACAGAATGGGCAGTTTCTGCCATTCCCCTCGGTGGCTACGTGAAGTTCAAGGGTGATGCCGACGCATCCAGCCGGCCTGATACGGAAGCTTCGGCTGCAATGTCGGAAGATGATCGGCGCGATTCGTTCCCACATCAGGCGGTGTACAAGCGTGCTGCGATTGTGGCGGCCGGTCCGATGGCAAATTTCCTGCTCGCTTTCGTCATTTTCTCGATCAGCTTCATGGTTGTTGGCCGCACGATGTTGCAGCCGATCATTGCCGGGATTGGCGAAAATTCTCCCGCCGCTGCTGCTGGCTTTAAGGCCGGGGACCGCGTTGTCTCGATCAATGGCGACCGGATGGAGAGCTTTGATGATGTCTCTCGTTTCGTTTTGCTCTCCGAAGGGCAGCTTCTCAAATTCGTGATCGAGCGCGGGCAGAGCGAACTCGAAATCTCCGCGACGCCGACGATTATGACCAGCAAGTCAAAGCTCGGCACCGAGCGTCGCCCGGTGATGGGTTTTATCGGTTCGAGCGCGCCGGAGCATCGCTTCACGCGTCGGTTCGGCCCGGTTGAGGCCACAGGCACGGCTGTCGGCGAAATTTACTTCGTGCTCGATCGGACCGTTCACTACATCGGTGGCCTGATCGCTGGCCGCGAGAAGGCAGATCAGCTCTCCGGGCCGGTCCGCATCGGTTACATCTCAGGCAAGGTCGCCGAATCGGGTCTCGCGCCATTGCTGATGTTGGCGGGCATTCTTTCGATCTCGATCGGCTTCATCAACCTGCTGCCGATTCCCATGTTGGATGGCGGCCACCTGATGTTTTACGCGGCCGAAGCCCTGCGGGGTCGTCCGGTCAGCCCGCGAGCCCAGGAATGGAGCTTTCGGGTGGGTTTCGCGCTGGTGCTGGCTTTGATGCTGTTTTCGACCTGGAACGATATCCTTCACCTCACTGGACTGGCGTTTTGACGGCGTCTCCGCCGGGGAGGGCTGGGCCTCTCCAGCGTTGCGCAAGCAACACGGATGTTAGGATTTCGTAACCACACAAAGTTTCCCGATTGCATTGACCAATTGTTTGGTTAGAAGCGAAAGGGAGTGGGAATGCATCCTTTGATGCAGGCCTTTCCGTTTGCCGGTCTATTCCGGCGGATGGCAAGCCGCAGCGACAGGGTTGTCGATATGTCTGTTTTCGGGTTTTGGGGCACAATGATGGGTTCAGTCCGCAAAGGCCTTCTGGCCATTTTTGCTACGCTCGCATTGTTGGCAGCGGTGCCAGCTTCTGCACAGAGCGTTGTGGTGCAGGGCAATAGCCGTGTGGAATCCGAGACCATCCGGTCCTTCGTCACGCTCGCTCCGGGCGAGAGCTACACGCCAGCCCGCATCGACCAGGCAATCAAGGATCTTTACGCTACCGGCCTTTTCCGTGATGTGCGCATTCGCCGTTCCGGCTCGGGTGTCGTGGTTTCCGTGGTTGAGAATCAATCGATCAACCGTGTGACCTTCGTTGGCAATTCGAAGGTCAAAACCGAGATTCTCACGGGCGAAGTCCAGGCACGTTCGCGCGGCCCCTTTAGTCAAGCGATGGTCGATCAGGACGTCGCACGCATCAAGGACGTCTATGCCCGTGGTGGCCGCGCGGCGGCGAGCGTCAATGCTGAGATTGTCCCGACAGCGGATGGCCGCGTCGACGTGACATTCCGCATCAATGAAGGCGGCAAGACCGGAATCGCTGCGATCCAGTTCCAGGGCAACGCCGTCTATTCGGATTTCCGCCTGAAGCGCGTGATGGCGATGACCGAGTCGAATTTCTTGAGCTTTCTCAAGAGCTCGGACGTTTATGATCCCGATCGGCTCGCTGCCGATCTCGAAGCCGTTCGCCGGTTCTATCTGCGCAATGGTTATGCCGATTTCCGGGTGATTTCCTCGAGTGCCGATCTGGATGCATCCCGCAACGGGTATGTGATCTCGATCGTTGTCGAGGAAGGCCCGCGTTATTCGGTCTCGGCAGTGGATGTTGAATCCCGCATTGCGGATGTCAGCGCCGACCAGCTGCGCCGTCAGGTCTACACCCGCGCCGGCCAGACCTATAACGCCGTCGATGTCGAAAAATCGGTGGACGCGATCTCACGCGAAGTTGCCCAGCGCGGTTACGCCTTCGCGCAGGTTCGTCCGCGCGGCGACCGTGACCCGGTCAATCAGACCGTCCGTATCGTTTATGCGGTTGAAGAAGGCCCGCGCGCCTACATCGAACGCATCGTGATCCGTGGGAACACCCGCACGCGCGATTACGTGATCCGCCGCGAATTCGACGTGGGTGAGGGCGATGCCTTCAACCGCGCTGTTGTTGACCGCGCCGAGCGTCGCTTGCGCAACCTCGAGTTCTTCCAGTCTGTCCGCATCACGACCGAACCGGGCTCGGCGCCAGATCGCGTTGTCGTCAATGTCGACGTCCAGGATAAGGCAACTGGCAGCTTCTCGATCGCAGGCGGCTTCTCGACCTCGGAAGGGTTCCTCGCTGAAGTCTCGGTGCAGGAAATCAATTTCCTCGGGCGCGGCCAGTTCGTCCGTGTTTCGGCTTCGAATGGTCAGAAGAGCCGTGGCGGTGAGTTCTCGTTTACCGAGCCTTTCTTCATGGGCTACCGGATCGCCGCTGGCTTCGATCTCTTCACAAAATTCAATGATGTGACCGATTCGAGCCGCTATCAGCTGCGCACGACCGGTGCGACGCTGCGTGCGAGCGTGCCGATCACCGAGGAATTCTCGGTGGGCACGCGTTATTCGATCTATCAGCAGAAGCTGCGTATCCCGAATTCATCGAGCAATCCGTTCAACGATTGCCCGGTGGGCGCGCCTTTCATGGTCGGCGGTCTGGTCAATTCCTGCTTGAACAATGGCGAAGCCTCGGTTGCGATTAAGGAATCGGCCGGCAAAACCATCACCTCGCTCGTCGGCCTGACTTTCGTCTACAATTCACTCGACAATCCGCGTGATCCAACGAGCGGCATCTTTGCTGAGTTGAAGCCGGAAGTGGCGGGTGTTGGTGGTGATTCCCGCTTCATTCGCGCGACTGCTTCGGCCCGCTATTACTACCCGATCACAGACGATTTCATCGGCATGCTGAAGGTGCAGGGCGGCCATATGATGGGGTTTGGCGGCAACAAGCTGCGCGTGCTCGATCATTTTTATATGGGGCCTGATTTGGTGCGTGGTTTTGCGTCAGCCGGTATTGGGCCACGTGATCGCGCGGGCGACGCAGGCGCCAATGCGGTGGGCGGCACGACCTATTTTGGCGCGACTGCAGAAGTCACCTTCCCGATCTTTGGCCTTCCGCGTGAGCTTGGCCTGCGCGGCGCGGTGTTCGCAGATGCTGGCACACTCTTTGGCTACAAGGGTCGTAAGCAGATCGATCTAAACCGAGATGGCCGGATCAATGGCGGCGCAGGCTGCGTTACCGGGCTTGCACAATCTGAATGCTTGGACGTCCGCGACGACTCAGGTCTTCGCTCATCGGTGGGTGTCGGCCTGCTCTGGGCTTCGCCACTGGGTCCGATCCGCTTTGACTATGCCTACGCGCTCACGCGTGTTAAGGGCGTTGGCGGCGATCAGGTTCAGGCGTTCCGCTTCTCGGGCGGCGCGCGGTTCTGATCGCGCAAAAAGGCAGGGGGAGATGGTCCTCCCCCCGGCGATCGACATGAGCAATCCTTCCTTTTTTCCGCTACCCGCCGGATTGTCTTTAACCGCGATCGCGGAAGCGACCGGTGCTAAACTTGTTGGTGCCATTTCGCCTGATATGGCTGTGAGCAATGTTGCTCCGCTTGAGGCGGCTGGCCCGGGCGATCTCACTTTTCTTGAAAACACGGCCTATACCAAATATGTGGCGGGAACGGGTGCGAGCGCCTGCTTCATCGTCGAGCGGCAAGCTAGCTTGCTTCCGGCTCATTGCGCTGCCCTGGTTTCAAACGAACCCTACCGCGCTTTTGCAAAGGCGGCGGGGCTGCTTTTTCCTTCCGCAGCCCGCCCACAATCGATTTTCGGCATGGGTGGAATTGCACCGGGAGCCTTCGTGCATCCCGATGCGAAGCTCGAGTCCGGCGTGAATGTCGATCCTGGCGCTGTGATTGGTCCAGGAGCCGAAATTGGCCGCGGCACGATCATATGCGCGCAGGCCGTCATTGGACCCGGCGTACGGATTGGGCGTGACAGCGCGATCGGTCCTGGTGCGAGTATCACCCATGCTCTCATCGGCAACCGCGTGATTGTTCATCCCGGTGCGCGCATCGGGCAGGACGGGTTCGGTTTTGCGATGAGCCCGCGGGGACATTTGAAAGTGCCGCAGGTCGGGCGCGTCATCATTCAAGATGACGTTGAGATCGGTGCCAATACCACGATCGACCGCGGTGCCAACCGCGATACGGTGATTGGTGAGGGCACGAAGATCGATAATCTCGTCCAGATCGGCCACAATGTTCAGATCGGACGGCACTGCGTGATTGTTGGCCTTGTCGGGATCTCTGGTTCAACGGTGCTGGAAGATTTTGTGGTGATCGGCGGACAAGCTGGTGTTGCAGGGCATTTGCGGATCGGCATGGGTGCGCAGGTCGGCGCGCAATCTGGGGTGATGAACGATCTGCCGGCTGGCGGAAAATATCTGGGAGCGCCGGCGAAACCGGCCCGCCAGACTTTCCGGGAGGTTGCAGCATTGGCTAAGCTCGCGCAAAAGGGTGATCAGCGCGGGTAACGCGTGATCGGTTTTCTCGCTGACGGCGACACGAATGCAAGGGCGGCACGGGGCGATCCAATGACGACAGTCGATGACAACGCAACCATTGCGGGCGCGCACCCGCTGCCGATCGAAGTGACGACGTTGATGCGGTATCTACCGCATCGGTATCCCTTCCTGATGGTTGATCGAATTGTCTCGATGGACGGCTCCACCTACGTGATCGGCATCAAGAACGTCACGTTCAACGAGCCGCATTTCATGGGGCATTTTCCGGGAAAGCCAGTGATGCCGGGTGTGTTGATTGTTGAGGGGATGGCGCAAACGGCCGGTGCGGCCTGCGTGGCGTCGGGTGAGGCTGGTGGTGATGCGAAAATCGTCTATTTCATGACGATCGACAAATGCAAATTCCGCAAACCCGTAGTGCCGGGTGATCGCGTTGAATATCATATGAAGCGCATCAATCGCCGCCGGAATATGTGGTGGTTCAAGGGAGAGGCGAAAGTCGATGGCCAACTCGTGGCGGAAGCCGAGTTGGGAGCGATGATTGTCACCGAATAAGGCATTGAAATGACCAACAAAATCCACCCTATGTCGGTTGTTGATCCGGCAGCTCGGCTCGGTCGCGACGTGGTTGTCGGCCCCTTCTGCACGGTTGGACCAGAGGTTACGCTCGGCGATGGGGTTGAGCTGATCAGCCATGTTTCGATTTCTGGCGATACCATTGTTGGTGCTCGTACAAAAATTTTCCCGTTTGCCTCGCTCGGCGGGCAGCCGCAGGATCTGAAGTTCAAGGGCGAGAAAACCCGCCTTGAAGTGGGCGATAATTGTCTCATCCGCGAGGGTGTGACGATGAATACCGGCACCGAAGGGGGCGGAGCGCTCACCAAGGTCGGGAATGATTGCACCTTCTTGGCCTACAGCCATGTCGCGCATGATTGCATCGTCGGGAATGGCGTTATTTTCTCGAACAATGTGATGCTTGCTGGCCATTGCCATGTTGGCGACTATGTCATCATAGGCGGCGGTGCTGGTGTGCATCAGTTCGTCCGCATCGGGCATCATGCTTTCGTCGCGGCGATGTCGGGCGTGGGCAACGATGTGATCCCGTATGGCATGGCCGTGACCGATAACCGGCAAGCCCATCTCTCGGGCCTCAACATTATTGGCCTGCGTCGGCGAGGGTTCACAACCGAGCAGGTGCATGAACTCCGTCGCGCATACCGGTTGCTTTTCGCGCCGGAGGGTACGCTGAAAGAGCGTGTTGCCGACGTGGCGGCCGAGTTCGATACCCATCCGCTGATCCATGAAATCCTCGATTTCATCCGCGCTGGCGGGGATCGCTCGATCTGCACCCCGCAGGATGAGTGATGCGGGTCTTCGTTGTCGCAGGTGAGGCCTCGGGCGATCAGCTCGGTGCAAGCCTCATCCGTGCACTCAAAGCCATTGATTCCACGATAGAATTCGCCTGCGTCGGCGGCGCGCAGATGGAAGAAGAGGGTGTTCAGAGCCTTTTCCCGCTTGCCGATATCGCGGTGATGGGCCTTGGCCCGGTGATCCGCCGTCTCCCCACCATCATCCGCCGAATCCGGCAAACTGTTGCAGCTGTGCTGGCTTTTCGCCCGGATGTGCTGGTCACCATCGATAGCCCCGATTTTTCAAAACGGGTGGCGAAACGCGTCCATAAGCGCAATCCCGGCATCGGAACAGTGCATTGGGTCTGCCCCAGCGTCTGGGCCTGGCGCCCTGGCCGCGCGCCGGCGATGCGTCGTTACATCGACCATGTGCTTTGCCTGTTGCCCTTCGAGCCGGAAGCGTTGAAGCGCCTCAACGGCCCAGAAGGCACCTATATTGGTCATCCCGCGATCGAGCGCCTCGCCGAGTTTCGCCCCGGGAATGACCATGAGCGTGCGCGCCGCGCCGATGCCGCCAAGCCCTTGGTGCTTGTGCTTCCGGGGTCGCGTTTCTCCGAAATCCGCCGCCTTTTGCCCGAATTTCTGGCCACGCTTGATTTTGCAACCCCGCCCGGCACCGTGCCGGAATGGCTGATCCCGACACTGCCGCATCTGGAAGCCGAAGTGCGTGCAATGGTCTTAGCCTCAGGTAAGCCGGTGCGCGTCGTGGTGGGTGAAGCGGCGAAACTCGAAGCTTTTCGTTCGGCGCGAGCCGCCCTTGCCGCTTCTGGCACGATCACGTTGGAGTTGGCGCTAGCGGCCATTCCCACCATCGCTGCCTATAAGGTTGCGGATTGGGAGGCGGCGATTGCTCGCCGGCTGATCACCGCGCCATCCGCAATTTTGCCCAATCTGGTTCTCGGTGAAAATGTCGTGCCGGAATTCATTCAGGAGGCGATGACACCGGAGCGCCTTGGCGCACAGCTCGCCGGTATACTCGTCGAGGGGGCGGCGCGACAGACGCAGATCAAGGCTTTCGAGCGCCTTGAAGGTCTGATGCGCCCTGCCGGGGCCCTCGAGCCCAGTCGGCAGGCAGCACAAGCAGTGTTGGCACTGGCCTTGCGTAAGGCAAAGCTCTAGTTTTAGCGCCGATCCGCTTCGGAGAACAGGATTCGTGACGATTCCGCCGCTTCCATCCCTGCCGCCAGCACCCCCGCATGCGCCCCATCTCACGCCGGGGCAGCGGCTCAGGAACTATTTCCTGAC
>JBOFZC010000133.1:0-3802 GCA_051654985.1 Rhabdaerophilum sp. | reverse complement strand
CGCAATCGGGCATCCTCGGCATGCACAAGATCCAGGAGCGCCCGGTTGTGATCGGTGGTCAGGTCGTGGTGCGTCCGATGATGTATCTCGCGCTTTCCTACGATCACCGCATCGTCGACGGCAAGGAAGCCGTGACCTTCCTCGTGCGCGTCAAGGAATGCCTCGAGGATCCGGCACGCCTCGTGATGGATCTGTGAGGACGGAATGATCTTCCACAATTATGGAATTTTTTGGGATCTTCGCTTGGTTGACTTTGGGCGGCAGGGTCGGGGTGGTTCGGGTAGCTTAAAAGGCTATGTCTATGAATCTCAACAAAACGAAGCTTCAGACGAGTCAAAACAAAAAAAGATAAGAAAAAAACATTCTATCGTAGATTTTTCTCAGCAATCTGGAGTTTATGCACTTCAAAAATCTGACAGAAATATTGTTTACATTGGACAAACGGGTAGAAAAGGCGATTCTCTTTTGGCTCGTCTGCGGGAGCATTCTCGTAGTAATTTTAAGGGTCGTTGGACTCATTTTTCTTGGTTTGGATTTCGTCCAGCGAACGGAGATAAAATTCTTGATGAGCAAAATTTAGAATCCAAGCTGACTGAATCTATAGCTTTAGATCACATTGAAGGAATATTACTCGAATTAATCGAGCCAAATCTTAATAAAAGAGGCGCCAATTGGAAAAATGTTCAGAGATACAGCCAATATGATGTCGCTGATTTTGAATCAGATAAATATGAGCCTATTGGCGATGATTCCTATGCAATCTGGAAGAAACTCGGTGAGCTAGAAAAGAAGCTGCTGAAGCCTGGAGATAAATGATGTCCTACGATCTCATCGTCATCGGAACCGGCCCCGGCGGCTATGTCTGCGCCATTCGTGCGGCGCAGCTTGGCCTGAAGGTGGCTGTCGTCGAAAAGCGCAAAACGCATGGCGGCACCTGCCTCAATGTTGGCTGCATCCCCTCGAAGGCCATGCTGCACGCTTCTGAGATGTTCCATGAGGCTGGGCACGGTTTTGCGGCCCTTGGCATTGATGTCCCCACGCCAAAACTCAACCTCGCAGGGATGATGAAGCACAAGCAAGAAACGGTGGACGCCAATGTGCAGGGCGTCGGTTTCCTGCTGAAAAAGAACAAGGTCGAGGCGTTCCACGGCCTCGGCACCATTCTCGCTGCTGGAAAAGTTCAGGTCACGGCCGAAGATGGCGCGAAGCAGGTGCTGGAGACGAAAAACATCGTGATCGCCACGGGTTCGGAATCCGCGAACCTTCCCAATGTCACGGTCGATGAGAAGCAGATCGTCACCTCCACAGGCGCGCTGGAGCTTTCGAAAGTCCCGGGCAAGCTGATCGTGATCGGCGCGGGCGTGATCGGGCTTGAGATGGGTTCGGTCTGGGGTCGCCTTGGCGCTGAAGTTCAGGTGATTGAATATCTCGATCGCATCCTGCCCGGCATGGATGCGGAAGTCGCGAAGCAGACCCAGCGCATTCTCGAAAAGCAGGGCTTCAAGTTCCATCTCTCGAAGAAGGTCACGGGTGCCAAAGCCGGCAAGGATGGCGTGACGCTAACTGTCGAGCCCGCCGCTGGCGGTGCTTCCGAAGAGGTGAAGGCCGATGTGGTTCTCGTTGCGATCGGTCGTCGCCCCAACACCGATGGCCTTGGCCTTGAGGCCGCTGGTGTGGCGATGGAGCGCGGTCGCGTGACCATCGGCGCGCATTTCGAAACCAATGTCGCAGGCATTTACGCCATCGGCGATGTCGTGCGGGGGCCGATGCTCGCGCATAAGGCTGAGGATGAGGGCGTGGCTGTCGCTGAAATCCTCGCCGGCAAGGCTGGGCATGTGAATTACGATGTCATTCCCGGCGTGGTCTACACCTTCCCGGAAGTGGCTTCGGTCGGCAAAACCGAAGAAGAACTGAAAGCTGCCGGCATCGCTTACAATGCCGGCAAATTCCCCTTCACCGCCAATGGCCGCGCACGCGCCAACCGCGCGACTGATGGCTTCGTGAAAGTGCTCGCCGACAAGGCAACAGATCGCGTCCTCGGGGTGCATATCATCGCGGCCGGTGCTGGCGAGATGATTCACGAAGCGGCTGTTTTGATGGAATTCGGCGGTTCCTCCGAGGATCTCGCGCGCACCTGCCATGCTCACCCGACGATGAGCGAGGCCGTGAAAGAAGCCGCGATGGCCGTGGAGAAGCGCCAGATCCATATGTGAGCATTCAGCCTCGCAACAGGTGACAAGCGTGCGCCGCTCGCGCACCTTGTCGGCATGACACTGGCCGAGACTTCACCCCGCCCCCGTATTGCCGCGCTCGATCTTGCGCGTGGCGCAGCGATCATCGCGATGATCGTCTATCATTTTGGCTGGAATCTCTCGTTCCTTGGCCTGATTGCTATTGATCTCAGGGATCAATCCGCCTGGGTATGGTTCGGGCACGCGATTGCCTCGAGTTTTCTCATTCTCGTGGGTATCGGATTGGTGCTGGCCCACGGCCATGGGTTGAAGCCACGCGATTTCCTGAAAAGGCTCGGTCTTGTCGCGGGTGCGGCCGTGCTGGTGAGCGCCGCCACTTACATTGTCTTCCCTGATCAGTTCATCTTTTTTGGCATTCTGCATGCCATCGCGGTGTTCAGCGTGCTGGCCTTGCCGTTTCTGCGGCAATCGATGTTTGTGGCTTTGATCGCTGCTCTGATTGCGGCCTCGCTGCCGAGTTTCGTGCAGAGCGAGGCGTTATCTGCCCCTTGGTTCATCTGGCTTGGCCTTGGTAGCCGTGTGCCCTCGACGCAGGATTTCGTGCCGGTTTTCCCTTGGTTCGGCTACGTGCTGGCGGGAATTGCTTTGGCGAAAATCGTGGATTTCAACCGTTTCACTGCCCCTTCGACCCATTCCAAACCAAAACAATGGCTCACATGGGCCGGGCGGAAAAGCCTCGCGATCTATCTCGCCCATCAGCCGATCCTGTTCGGTGCTTTGTCGCTGCTGGTGTTTGCACTCGCGCCCGCGCAGGACCGCGAGGCCCGTGGCTTTCTCTTGTCCTGTCAAAGTCAATGCCGGAGCACCGGCGGCGATCCAGCCATGTGCTCGGCGATATGCCGATGTACGGTCGAGGGATTGAAAGCCGAGAAACTCTGGTCATCAGTGCTTTCAGATCGGCTGGAACCAGCTGAGCGATCGCGCCTTGAGGCGGTTGCTCGGCGTTGCGCGGAGATGTCGTCGATACCGCGCTGAAGGGGAAAATTTCACGCCCGGGGATGCGCGGATTTATAGGCCGCCATCAGGCGCGTTGTGTCGACCTCAGTGTAAACCTGTGTGGTCGAGAGCGAGGCGTGCCCGAGGAGCTCCTGAATCGTGCGTAGATCGCCTCCGCGCGCCAGAAGATGCGTCGCGAAGGAATGGCGCAGGGCATGCGGTGTCGCGCTTTCCGGCAGTCCCAGCGCGCCGCGCATCCCCTCCATCGCGAGCTGGATGATGCGGGGCGAGAGCGCCCCCCCTTTCGCACCGATGAAAAGCGGGCCATCCGGCCCAACGCGCCACGGGCATTGGGTGAGATACTCGTCAATCGCCTTTGCGATCTGCGGCAGAACCGGCACTTGCCGCTGTTTCCCGCCTTTGCCGGTGATCAAAAGCGTCACGCCCTCGCGCGGGGCGTCTTTGCGCTTCAAAGACAAAGCCTCGGAAATGCGCAACCCCGCACCGTAAAGCAGGGCAAAGACAGCGGCATCGCGCGCGATGATCCAGGGTTCACGATCCTCGCCGGCACGGATGGTTTTCGAGGTGGTGGCGCGTGCATCTTGCGGTGCAAG
>JBOFZC010000132.1:0-26160 GCA_051654985.1 Rhabdaerophilum sp. | reverse complement strand
ATCGCGATGGCACAGTGCTGATCGCGTCGGCGAGTGCCCCGCGCCGAAGGGGTGACCGAATTTTGCTTGTTGAGCAGGACGGCGCGATCACGCTCGCTGAACTCGGCCATGAAACGGCCCGGCAAGTGCAATTGCGCGGGCTCGATGGCGCAGAAATTTCAGCAAAAAAGGCGGGGGAAATCCGCCTCATTGCCCGCATCCTCTGGGTCAGTCAGTAATCCCGCGTTCGCGCTTGAAAGCCTCATGCGCGGAGACGAGCTTGCCAGCGAGAGCATCGCGGATCAGGCGGATCGTGTTCTCGACCCCATAGATCGCTGCGAACGAGCCGAAACGTGGCCCGCGTTCTTCGCCCAGAAGCACCTGATAAATGGTCGAGAACCACGCATTCGAGACACCGGGGCGCTCAGGCGTCGCACCTTTGGCCGCAAAATCCTGATAAAGCGGCACGGCGCGCGCGACGTCATAGGCGAGTTCCTGGATCGCCTCGGGCGTGGCATCGATCGGCAGAGCCTCAAGCCCGTTTGCCAACGAACCGAGAGCTGCACATTCGATCTCATTTGCCAGTCGGTAAGCCTTTTTCGGCTTCACGAAATCCTGGAAATAGCGGATCGCGTAGCCCACCAGTGCATCAAGCCGCGGATGTGTTTCCGGCGAGGCGGAGGGCGCATAGCGCTTGAGGAACCCCCAGAGCACGGACTTGTCCTCGGCGTTGGCGACCGCGACAAGGTTCATCAGCAGCGAGAAAGATACCTTCTCCGAAGGCGCATTCTCGCCTTCGCGCCCCAGACGCTCCGGCTCCGGCGGATTGCCACCGTGAATGTGCCAGATGGGGTTGCCGAGCCGGTTTTTTTCATCCTGACGCGAAAAGCCATCCAAAAACTGTAGGTAATCATCCACCGCACGGGGGATGACATCGAAATGCAGCTTCTTCGCTTCGCGCGGTCGCGAAAACATGTAGAGCGCCAGGCTTTCGGGCGCGGCGTACGTCAGCCATTCATCAATCGTGAGGCCATTGCCTTTCGACTTTGAAATTTTTTGGCCATTTTCATCGAGAAACAGCTCGTAATTGAAGCCTTCTGGCGCAGGCGAACCCAGCGCGCGGCAGATTTCGCCCGAGAGCTTCACGCTGTCGATCAGGTCCTTGCCGGCCATCTCGTAATCAATGCCGAGCGCCACCCAGCGCATCGCCCAATCCGGCTTCCATTGCAGCTTGCAATGCCCCCCGGTGACAGGCGTCTCGTAGGCCTTGCCGGTATCCGGATCGCGCCAGACGATTGTCCCAGAGGCCAGCTTGAGCTCTTCAAGCGGCACTTGCATCACCACACCCGTTTCTGGGTGGATCGGCAGGAAGGGTGAATAGGTGGCAGCGCGCTCCTCCCGCAACGAGGGGAGCATGACGGCTTGGATCGCGTCATACCGCTCGAGCATCAGCAGCAGGGTCTTGTCGAAGGTGCCGGCGCGATATTGCTCGGTCGAGGACATGAACTCGTATTCAAAGCCGAACGTGTCCAAAAATGCCCTGAGACGCGCATTGTTGTGATGCCCGAAGCTTTCATGCGTGCCGAACGGGTCCGGCACCTTCGTCAAAGGCAGCCCAAGCGCTTTCGAGAGCAATTCCTTGTTCGGCACATTGTCCGGCACCTTGCGCAGGCCGTCCATGTCGTCAGAGAACGCGATGAGTCGTGTCTTGATCTCGCCACCGGTCAGCGTCTCGAAGGCGCGGCGCACCATGGTTGTCCGCGCGACCTCACCGAACGTGCCGATATGTGGCAAGCCCGAAGGGCCATAGCCTGTCTCGAAAATCACGGATTTCTGCCCGGTTTTCTGAACACGCGCGACCAACTTGCGAGCCTCTTCGAAAGGCCAGGCGGCAGAGGTTTGGGCGGCTTCACGATAGCGGGAGAGATCAATCATCAGGGTCTTCACAAAAAAAGGCATGCGATCCGAAGATCGGGGTGAAATTCGTTACGTTTCCCACGGGGATGCGTCAACCGCGCTGCGATGCAGCATCGAACCTGTATCAGTAAAACGGGATCGGGAAGTGCTTGAGGTAGAGCTTCGCAAAACGCCCGTCGCGGCTGATGCGCCAGAGCGCGAAGTCGATCGCCTGGCGCAGATCGGTATTGCCCCGGCGCATTACGATGCCTGCACCTTCGCCGAAAAACCGCGTCTCGGTGAAGGCGCCGCCCACGAACGCACAGCAATCGAGTGATTCCGAGCCATTGAGCCAGAAGGAAATGGCGACACCATCGCCAAAGGCGAGGTCCGCCTGCCCTCGGCGCATCGCTTCCAGCGCGCGTTCCGTATTCGAATGGCGCTCGATTTTGACGGCCGGAAAGACCGCATTGAGAAACGCTTCGTGGCGCGAGCCGCCAACCACAGCAATGGTTTTACCCTGCAAGGCCGTCGCCTCGACGGCCTTGGACGCGCTGTCCTTCCGCCCGGCAAAACGCGCGGGCACCCGATATACAGGTGCAGAGACTTCGAAACGCTGGCGCAGATCCGCATCAATCCGATGGGAGGCAATCACCGCATCGCCACCGTCATTGTCGAGCGCGGGCAGCAACAGATCCCACCGACGCGGTTGAATGGTGCAGGTCGCGTTCAATTCGGCGCAGATCGCGCGTGCGAGATCGATGTTGAAACCCTGCAACTGCCCGTCCGCGGCAGCGAAATTGAAGGGTGGATATTCGTCTTCGGTCAGAAAACGGATCATGCTGACCCGCGCGCCCGGTCGTCGTTCCATGCGTCGGTCCGGATCCATGAAAACCGGGATGACAATGGGAGAAGTCTTGTTCGGGGACACTGCGGCACTTTGTGCCATGACCGGGCTGATATTTGTGCAAAATCCCGATAGAAATACGCAAACATAGACCGTCAGCGCTATCAAAGGCGCCAAGCCGGCCTGTTTCTGCGTCTGTTGGATTGGCATAATGGCTCTTCCACCCTGTAGAATGGGTTCTGTTCATGTCCCTCATGCCATTTGCGGATGGCACAATGCAATCGAGGCGGTTGCCTTCGCTCAGCATTTGCGACAAAGCGACCAAGCAGCCCTTCGCAACTGCGAAACGGCATACATAGATCTGTGACCAAGGGAGTGGCACGCAGATGACGAAGTGGGTTTACACGTTTGGCGATGGCCAGGCGGAGGGCAATTCCTCGTTTCGCAACTTGCTCGGCGGCAAGGGCGCTAACCTCGCGGAGATGTGCAACCTCGGGCTGCCGGTGCCGCCGGGTTTTACGATCTCCACCGAAGTTTGCACGGCGTTCTACGCGAATGATCGCCAATACCCGCTTGAACTCGCAGCCCAGGTCGATGCCGCGCTCAAACATGTCGGTCAGATCGCGGGACGCGGCTTCGGCGATCCCGCGAACCCGCTGCTTGTTTCTGTGCGTTCCGGCGCTCGTGCCTCGATGCCGGGCATGATGGATACGGTGCTCAATCTCGGGCTCAATGACGACACCGTCGAAGCCGTGGCGAAACTCGCGAACAATCCGCGCTTTGCCTATGACAGCTACCGCCGCTTCATCACGATGTATTCCAATGTCGTGCTGGAACTCGACCATCACAATTTCGAAGACATCCTCGAAGAATACAAGGATGCCAAGGGCTTCACGCTCGATACCGAGATGGATGCCGCTGATTGGAAGGCGATCATCGTGGCCTTCAAGGCTTGTGTCGAGCGCGAGCTTGGCAAGCCCTTCCCGCAAGACCCTTACGAGCAACTCTGGGGCGCGGTGGGTGCGGTGTTCGGCTCATGGATGAATGCCCGCGCAATCAAATATCGCGATTTGCATTCCATCCCCGAGAGCTGGGGCACGGCCGTGAACGTTCAGGCCATGGTGTTCGGCAATATGGGCGACACCTCCGCCACCGGCGTTGCGTTCACCCGCAACCCCTCGACGGGCACGAAAGAACTGTATGGCGAGTTCCTGATCAACGCCCAGGGCGAGGATGTGGTGGCGGGCATTCGCACGCCGCAGGATATCACGGAAGTTGCCCGAATCGCGGCGGGCTCCAACAAGCTCTCGCTCGAAGCGGCGATGCCCGAGGCTTATCGCGAACTCGTGCGTATCTATGGTCTGCTTGAGATTCATTATCGCGATATGCAGGATCTCGAATTCACAATCGAACGCGGCAAGCTCTGGATGCTTCAGACCCGCAACGGCAAGCGCACGGCCAAGGCCGCCTTGCGCATCGCGGTTGATCTCGCGAATGAAGGGCTGATCAGCCAGGAAGAGGCGGTGAAACGTGTCGATCCGGCCTCACTGGATCAGCTTTTGCACCCCACAATCGATCCGAAAGCCACGCGCGTTCAGTTCTCGACCGGTCTTCCGGCCTCACCAGGTGCTGCGACGGGCGAGATCGTTTTCACGTCGGAAGAGGCAGAAGAAGCCAAAAAAGCCAAACGCAAATGCATTCTCGTGCGCGTGGAAACCTCGCCCGAGGATATTCACGGCATGCACGCGGCTGAGGGCATCCTCACCACGCGCGGCGGCATGACCAGCCACGCGGCCGTGGTGGCGCGCGGCATGGGTAAGCCGTGCGTTTCCGGCGCGGGCTCGATCCGCATCGATATGGCGACGGGCACGATGACTTGCGCCGGCAAGGTGCTCAAGCGCGGTGATTTCATCACGGTGGATGGCGGCAATGGCCAGGTGCTCGTGGGAGAGGTCGCGATGCTCCAGCCGGAGCTGACGGGCGAATTCGGCAACCTGATGCAATGGGCCGACAAGGTGCGTCGTCTCAAAATCCGCACGAATGCTGAAACGCCGCTCGATGCCCGCACGGCGGTGAAGTTCGGCGCGGAAGGCATCGGCCTTTGCCGCACCGAGCATATGTTTTTCGATGGAGAGCGCATCATCGCGATGCGCGAGATGATTCTCGCCGATGATGAAAAGGGCCGTCGCGCAGCGCTCGCCAAACTCCTGCCGATGCAACGCTCGGACTTTATCGAGCTGTTCGAGATCATGGCCGGCTTGCCGGTCACGATCCGCCTGCTGGATCCGCCGCTGCATGAATTCCTGCCGCATGAAGCGCGCGAAATTCAGGAAGTGGCGGAAGCGATGGGCGCTTCACCGGAAAAGCTACGTTTGCGTGCGCTGGAACTACGCGAGTCAAACCCGATGCTTGGTTTCCGTGGCTGCCGCCTTGCGGTGGCGTTCCCGGAAATCGCGGAGATGCAGGCCCGCGCGATTTTTGAAGCGGCCGTGGAAGTGAAAAAGCGCACTGGCGCAATGGTCACGCCCGAGGTGATGGTGCCTCTGGTGATGACCAAGCCTGAGCTTGATCTCGTCAAGGCACGCATCGACGCCATGGCGAAAGCGGTTGCCGGCGAAAGCGGCATCACTGTGCCCTACCAGGTCGGAACCATGATCGAATTGCCGCGCGCTGCTTTGCGCGCTGGCGACATTGCTGGTTCTGCCGAGTTTTTCTCATTCGGTACGAATGATCTGACGCAAACCACGCTCGGTATTTCGCGTGATGACGCTGGCAGTTTCCTTGGTTCCTACAAGGCGCGTGGCATCCTTGCGGAAGATCCGTTCGTCACCCTCGATCAGGAGGGCGTCGGCGAGTTGGTGAAACTCGCGGTCGAGCGGGGCAAGGCCACGCGTCCGGACCTCAAGCTCGGCCTTTGCGGCGAGCATGGCGGCGATCCAGCCTCCATCGCCTTCTGCGAAAGCGTTGGGCTTGACTATGTCTCTTGTTCGCCGTTCCGCGTGCCGATCGCCCGCCTCGCGGCGGCGCAGGCGGCGCTTGGGAAAGTCACGAAGGCCGAGGGATAATCTGTTAACCCTCGGCGTGCCGTTGCGGCACGCCTGTGGCTTGTTCGGGTTGCCAACAGGTTAACCCTGCTTCTTGAGGCTTCCTGAACCGCATCTGGTGTTTTGTTCCCATTGGGACAGAACGCCCTTGCGTGCCGCGTGCGCGCAACAGGGCCAGGATGTGGGACAGCGAATGGATTTCGGGCCGCAACGCGCAAGCGATGGCGGGCGCTATCGTCAGCGCCGGATGCTTGCGCATGCCGCGATTGCGGTGAGCCTGACTTGGACTCTGGCCTGTGCCGCTGTGATCACAACAACCGCAACGGCTGGCCTCACGGGCCACATCCCGGATATCGAATTCCGTCGCTCCACGATGATCGAGGCTTTGCGCGTCACGATCACGCCGCCGCGGCTCGCCTCTCTGCCGATGGTTGGTGAACGGCGTGAAACATCGTCCGATCAGGACATACAGGCGGGTTCACGCCTGCTGCCGCATATCCGCAAGGTCGATCTCTCGCGGGACACCCGCATGATGCGCCTGCCGGGTCAGCCGCTTCTCTTTATCGATGATGCCTTGCTTCTGCCGGGTCAGAAACTTGACCCCGCACTCAACCTTGCCCGCGCGAGCCACTTGCTCACGCTGCGCATGACGCGCTTTGAAGGCCGCACACCGCTTCGTGCGGCAGGCGCGACAACACCTTTGGAATCGCCAGTTCCTGGGGTATCGCGCGCCGCACTCACGCTCACACGCCCCGATGGTTCGACGCCATCCGTCAGCCGAGCCGTGGCTCTCGCATCTGTGACGCCTGCGCCGATGGAGCCAGAAATCATTCAGGCGGCATCTTTGCGCATACCGTCCATTGCGCTGATTAACACAGCGCCGCAACACGCCGCGCCCAACACTTCTTTCGCGATCCGCTTGCCGCAAATTGATCTTTCAGACCCGGAGACCGCGAAGCGCGAGACGAAATGCCTTGCCGAAGCAGTTTATTTCGAGTCGCGTTCCGAGCCTGAGACAGGGCAGGCGGCAGTGGCGCAAGTGGTGATCAATCGCGCGAAAAGCGGGCTCTACCCGACCTCAATCTGCGGCGTCGTCTATCAGAACCGCCATCGCTACAAGGCCTGCCAGTTCACCTTCGCCTGCGAGGGCAAGTCGCTGGCCATTCGTGATGCAGCGGCGTGGTCAATCGCAAGCCGGATTGCGCAGGATGTGCTGGATGGCAACCGCTATCTGCCTGCAGTGGGTGGCTCAACGCATTACCACGCGGATTATGTTTCGCCTTACTGGTCGCGGAAATTGAAGCGTACCGATCGTATCGGAAGGCATATTTTCTACAAATTGCGTCCTGGCCAGACCTGAGCTTAACCCTGCCGCTTAACCCTGCTCCTGAATTAAGAGCAGGTTAACCATTTGTGTTTGTTGAATTTCGGCACCTGAAGCGGCTTTCTCGCTGGAACGGAACGCGTTTCTCGAAGGAGCCTGAAAATGCGGCGGTTTATTCTCATCTCGGCGCTCGCTGTTGCGGGCATCACCTCGGCGCAAGCCGGGGGCAATTGCTACGGTTCAAAGTGCTACCAGCGCGTGGACCACGCACCAGTCTACGGCACGGTGGCTGAAACCGTACAGGTTCGCCCGGCCAAGACCTATGCGCGCCATGTTGCTCCGGTTTACAGCACCCAGGTGGAAAAGGTTGTGGTTCAACCTGGCCACCGTGTTGCACGGGTGATTCCGGCGCAATACTCGACCGTTGCCGAAACGGTGATGGTGAGCCCCGCGAAGAAGGTCTGGCAGGTCACGCGGGATCATTATGGCCGTGAGATTGGTTGTTGGGTCACAGTGCCGGCGAAGTATGCGACGCAGCATCGCCATGTGCAGGTCTCCCATGCCCGCACTGTTTATGAAGAGATTCCTGCCGTTTACGGTCATCGCGAGCGTACGGTCCTGGTCCAGCCCGGCTATGTGACGCATGAGACGATTCCGGCGCAATATGCCACACATCATCGCAAAGTGATGGTGAGCCCGGGCGGTTCGAGCTGGCAGCGCCTGCATTAATCGGCTAAATGAAAACGAGCTGCGCTGAGGCGAGGGGATCAACCTGGTCTTGAGCGCGCGACGGGTGCGCCGGTTGGGAGAACGGCGCACCCGTTTTTTGTTTTTCAGGTCACCCCGCCAATCGGCACGAAACGTATCGGCCAGTGCCGAGTTGTCACGCTCCATAGCGCCTCTGCCGAGGTGTATGGGAAATCCGAGCGGAAATGCCCACCGCGACTCTCTTCGCGCTCTCTCGCGATGCAAACCATCAATGTCGCAAGCAAACCCATCGCTCTCAATTGACGCGTCGCACCTTTGTCCATGACTGTGGCGGCATGTTTCCAAGCCTTAAAGATATCCTCACGCTCACGGACCACGCCCACGTGCATTTGCATCAGCTCACGAAGATGTGCAATTCCGCCAATGCCTGAGATGTTTGAACGATCCGGATCGAGATCCGGGCTTTCATCATTCACGCGAACAGCTTCAGCTTTTCCCTGCGCCTTCAACGCTCCCGCTGTCCTCGCGCCGAAAACCACGGCTTCCAGCAACGAATTCGAGGCGAGCCGGTTTGCGCCGTGAACGCCGGTATGCGCGACCTCGCCCACGGCATAGAGGCCCGGCACGCCAATCACCGCGCCATTCTCATCCACCTGCACGCCCCCCATATGATAATGCGCGGCGGGCGCGATGGGGATCAGGCCGTGCACAGGGTCAATCCCCGCTGCAACACAAGCAGCGTGCACAGTGGGGAACATCTCCGGGAATTTCGCGCCGATCGCCTCGCGGCAATCGAGAAACGCGCCTTTTCCGGCCTGAATCGAGGCAAAGACACCGCGCGCCACCACATCACGCGGGGCAAGTTCGGCATCCCTGTGGATTTTCAACATGAAGCGATCGCCGTCGCGATCAACGAGGATCGCACCCTCGCCACGCAGGGCTTCCGTGGCGAGCGGGGCCGGATCACGCCCGATATCGAGGGCCGTGGGGTGGAACTGCACAAACTCCATATTCACCAGTCGCGCGCCGGCCTCGTAGGCCATCGCGAGGCCCGAACCCCAGGCTTCCTTGGGGTTGGTGGTGACGGAGAAAAGTTGCCCCGCACCGCCTGTTGCCAGCACGATATGTGAGGCTTCAAGCCGGAGCGCTCGGCCATCCTTGATTGCATGCGCGCCCTGCACCTCACCGCCCAACCCGGTGACGAGTTCTACGGCTTCCGCGCCCTCGATCACCCGGATCGAAGGTGTATTCCGCACGGCGGCGATCAACGCCTCCATGATCTTCTTGCCGGCCATGTCGCCGCGCACGCGCACCACGCGGTGATGGGAATGCGCGGCCTCGCGGCTCTGAACCAGTTTGCCCTCGAGGTCGCGATCGAACGGCACGCCATATTCGAGAAGATCGAGAATGCGGTCCGAGGCTTCTGAGACCATGAGGCGCACCATCGCCTCGTCGCAAAGGCCCGCACCGGCCTGCAGCGTATCCTGCACATGGCTCTCAATGCTGTCGCCTTCGCCAATCGCAGCTGCCACGCCGCCCTGTGCCCAGGCGGAAGAAGCGCCTTCGCCGAGCGGCGTCGGCGTCAGAACCGTGCAGGGCAGGGGGCTGAGCTTGAGGGCCGTGAAAAGGCCCGCAAGCCCGCCGCCGATGATGAGGGTGGAAGGCAACGCCTTGATATCACTGCGTCAGGTTGACCATACGCTCGACCGATTGGCGGGCGCGGGCGGCGAGTTCTGGCGGAATGGTCACCTCGTGCTGGAGGTAGAGGAGGCTGTCGAGGATTTTCGGCAGCGTGATCCGCTTCATATGCGGGCAGAGATTGCAGGGGCGGACGAATTCCACGTCTTTCGCGGTGGCGGCCACATTGTCTGCCATGGAGCATTCGGTCACGAGCAGCACTTTGCCGCCATGCTGAGCCTTGGCATAGTCGATCATGCCTGCGGTCGAGCCGGTGAAATCGGCTTCCGCAATGACATCCGGCGGGCATTCGGGATGCGCGATGATGCGGATGCCAGGATGCGCCTCGCGATAGCGCTTCAATTCCTCGCCGGTGAAGCGTTCATGCACCTCACACGCGCCGTGCCAGGAGATGATTTTCACCTTGGTCTGCGATGCCACGTACTTCGCGAGATACTGATCCGGCACGAAGAGCACGCGATCAACGCCAAGGCTCTCGACCACTTTCACCGCATTGGACGAGGTGCAGCAGATATCGACCTCAGCCTTCACATCGGCTGAGGTGTTCACATAGGCCACCACCGGCACGCCGGGATAAGCCTCACGCAGGCGGCGCACATCCGCGCCGGTGATGGAGGCTGCGAGCGAGCAGCCGGCCTTCATATCGGGGATCAGCACCATCTTCTCAGGACTGAGCAATTTCGAGGTCTCGGCCATGAAATGTACGCCGCCCTGCACGATGATTTTCGCATCGAGCTTCGCCGCGACTTTCGCGAGCTGAAGGCTGTCGCCGACAATATCGGCCACGCAATTGTAGATCTCGGCGGTCTGATAATTGTGTGCGAGGATGACCGCATCGCGCTGTTTCTTGATGCGGTTGATCGCCGAGACATAAGGCGCGTGGAACGGCCATTCGACGCTGGGTATGATGTGCTTGACGCGCTCGTAGAGATGGGCCGTTTCAGCCGCGATCTCGGGCGTGTAGCTTAAGTCGGGGCGCTCGATCACCGGGAAGCCGGATTTCAACACCGGGGTCGCCGGGCGGCTTGCAAGCATATCGGTGCTGGTCATCGTCAGACCCCTTCCAGTCTCTTGTTCCAAAACCATCGCGCCAGGAAGCGGCTCGAATGTTTTGCTCAACATGAGTATATCCAATAACCTGTTTCCCGGCAAAAATCCAGCAGGAATCTTCGCTGTCGAAATGCGCTATCTGTTTGACATGAAAGTGCATTGACAAAATGTCGCACCCATCCTTGATTGGGTTAACGGCAGAAGGCCTTGTGTTGACGATTGCATGCCCCATTCCAGCCTCTCTTCCCACCGAGATGAGCGTGCAAGCTTCGCTCCGGCCATCCGCCCGGCGGGTCGCCCACGATTTCGCATCGGCGAGTTGCTTCTGGCTTGCGGCGTGCCGCGTGAGCGTTTGCTGGATGAGGCCCGGAGGGCGCAGGCTCAGGGGGCAGATCTGATCGATCTCGGCCTTTGCGAGGGCTGGCTTGATGAAGGCGTCTTGCTTCGTGAGGTCGCAGCGCGCCTCGATGTCATCATGCTGGACGTCGCTCCTTTGCCCGAACGCGGCACCGACATCGCGGAGAGCATGCGGCTGCGATCCTTCCGGGCGAAACTGCATTCGGGTCGCGAAATCGGGCGAGTGCTCGCCCCCGCGGGCCCTTTGATCCAAGCTTTGGGAGAGGGCAAGATCGTATTGCCATCCGGCCGCACTATTTTGGTCCGTCGCCAAAGCTTGATCGACGCCTTACTGATTGGAAACGGGGATCGCCTCGCGAAACAGGCCGCGACAACTCTCCCGGAGCTGCTCTCAGCCCGGCCGCGCACGGGACATGGCGAAACTGCGCGTCGCGCCGCCATGGTGGCGGGAACGGTGATCATCGGCATTGTCATCGCGTTGCTCTTTGTCGAACCGGCGGTGCTGGTGTCGGTCGTGCCGCTGATGCTCGCACCTTTTTTTATCTTCTCGGCTGTTGCAGCACTGGTTGCGGCGTTTGCTGCCTGGCCGGAAGCCACCGCCGCTCAGGCGCTCCCCGATGCCGAGTTGCCGCGCTACACGGTGCTTGTGCCACTCTATCGCGAGGCGAGAGTGCTCGACAATCTGATCAAGCGCCTCTCTCGGCTCGACTATCCGCGTGACCGGCTCGAAATCCTGCTTCTGGTCGAGCAGGAGGATCGTGAGACCCGAAGTGCTATCGAGAAACGTCAGCAGAATCTGCCGGGATTTGTTGCCGTTCTGACCGTCCCTCCTGGCAAACCGCAGATTAAGCCCAGAGCGCTGAACGCCGCCTTGCCATTTGCGACCGGCGAGCTTCTCGTTGTCTACGATGCCGAAGATGCGCCGGAACCCGATCAACTCCGCCGCGCTGCGGCAGCCTTTGCAGTGGCACCACGCGACATGACCTGCCTTCAGGCCCGGCTTGCCATTGCCAACCCATCGGATGGCTGGCTCGCCTGGCGCTTCGCGCTGGATTATGCGGCCTTGTTTGACATGATCAAAGCAGGCTCCGCCCGGTTGGGTTTGCCGGTGCCACTCGGAGGGACGTCCAACCATTTTCGGCTCGAGGCGTTGCGCCGTATCGGCGCCTGGGATGCGTGGAATGTGACCGAGGATGCCGATCTCGGCATCCGCCTCGCCCGGTTCCGGCATCGCATCGGCGATCTGCCCTCAACCACTTGGGAAGAGGCGCCCGCGTCGCTCGGCCTTTGGATCAATCAGCGCACCCGCTGGATGAAGGGCTGGATGCAGACCATGATTGTGCAAACACGGATGCCACGCGAAGTGTTGCGGGAACTCGGGCCGTTCAGAGCCTTGGCGATCAGCATAACAGGCCTGAGCGTAGTTTTGTGTTCGCTGCTTCTGCCCCTGGTGTTTCTGGCCTTCATGCTGAGATGGTCCAGTGGTCTGCCCTTGCTTGCGGGCGGTGTATTTCAGCAACTTGCAGATTCAACACTCATACTCAGCCTTGAGATGGCCTTGCTTCTGGAGACCGTGCCGCCACTGATGGCCTTGGCAAAGCGGCGCTCGCTGCGCCTCGCGCCTGCCATTCTGTTCGCACCGGTGGTTTATGCCCTGATTTCATTCTGCTCCTGGCGAGCCCTGACAGAGCTCGTGAAACGACCCTATCATTGGCATAAAACTCCACACGGGCTGATGAAATGTGAGGGCGGTCTCGGCCAATTGCGCGATATGTCCGCGCCCGCCGATGTGCTTCAGAAGCAAAGTGCCCAGAGCCCAGCGATAGCTGCGGCGAAAACCTCGCTCCCCGCCTGAGTCCAGAGCGTCAGAGCGAGCAGGCCGGTTGCGACCAGCCCCGACGCCATCAGCACCTTGTCACTCCACGAAGCCTTAGCCCGGGGCGTCGAATTCTCGGATCCGGATGGGGTATCGGTCATCAGCTTGTATCCCGATCGCGCCAATAATCTCATTGAGGTCTACTCAGTCTACAGGGGAATGCCTGTGCTTGAAAGCATCGCGAATTTTTGTCGATTGCGCGCCAATATCACAGACTGGCTTGTGGAAAGCTTCAATGCCCACCCCAATCCCTCCTCGACTTGACGTCCGGCTCTCGCGCATGTTCGCAGCCAGTTTTGAACGGGTGGGGAAGCGGCATGGATCGCCTGAAAGCATTTGTGGATAGTCCGGTTGTCGAGCGCTTCATCATCGTGCTCATCGTGTTGAATGCGATCACCCTGGGGCTCGAAACAAGCCCGAGCGTTATGGCCGAGTTTGGCCGCCTGCTGCACGTTCTGGATACGATTTTCCTTTGGATTTTCGTGGCCGAACTCGCGGCGCGGATGGCCGTGAAACGCGGCGCATTCTTCCGAGATCCCTGGAGCATTTTTGATTTCATCGTTGTCGGTATCGCATTGCTGCCAGCTACGGGCTCGCTCTCGGTGCTCCGCGCCCTGCGCGTTTTGCGCCTTCTGAGGCTCGTCACTGCCATTCCCTCACTCAAGCGGGTCGTCGGCGGCCTCATCAGCGCTGTGCCTGGTATGGGTTCGATCATGCTGCTGATGATGCTGATCTACTACGTGTTTGCTGTGATGGGCACGAAGCTGTTTGCCGGCACCTCACCCGATCAGTTCGGATCGCTGGGCATGACCGCCTACACGCTCTTCCAGATCATGACCTTCGATGATTGGTCGAATGGCGTCGCGAAACCCCTCATGGACAAGCACCCCTATGCCATCGCTTATATCGTGATCTTCATCCTGCTCTCGGCCTTCATGATGCTCAACCTCTTCATCGGCGTTGTGGTCAGCGCGCTCGATGACGAGAAAGCAGCGGATGCTCCGAAGCTGCTGCATGATCCGAAAGAGATGGAACACGTGCTGGCCGAGCTGCGCGCCATCCGCAGCGAGATGGAACGGCTCAAGGCAGGGGCTTGAGTCAAAGGCATTGGCGCGACGCTTTGCTTGCGCCGCGCGCCACCCAATCAATCGATGAAGTGCTTCGAGAGCTTCAGGCCTTGCGCCTGATAGTTCGAGGAGCGCGCGCCGCCATAGAGCGCTGCAGGCGGGCCAGCCATTTTCTCGTAAATCAGCCGACCGACAACCTGCCCATCCTCGATGATGAAGGGCACATCGCGCGAGCGCACTTCAAGGACCGCGCGTGAGCCGGTTCCACCAGCCGCAGCATGCCCGAATCCGGGATCGAAAAACCCGGCGTAATGCACGCGGAATTCGCCCATCAAAGCGTCGAATGGCACCATTTCCGCAGCGTGATCGGGGGGCACATGCACGGCTTCCTTCGAGGCGAGGATGTAGAACTCGTTGGGATCGAGGATCAGTTCGCGGGGGCCATCGAGATGGATCGGCTCCCAGTAATCGGCCTTGCGATAGGCCCCAGGCTTATCGACATCAACTACACCAGTATGGCGCTTGCCGCGATACCCGACGAGACCTTGGGCATCGAAGCCTGCGAGATCAACCGAGAGCACCACGCCGTCTTGAATGAGCGCCGCGTCGCGATCGACAAGCCGCTGGCGCTGATGCAGGGCGCTGAGCGCCTTGTCATCGATGCGCGCATGTCCGCGCCGAAAGCGGATCTGCGACAACCGGCTCCCCGTGCGCACGAGCACCGGGAATGTGCGGGGTGAAATCTCGGCGAAAACCGGCCCGTGGTAACCCGCAGCAATGGTATCGAACGCTGCCGCGCCATCGCAGATGACGCGCGTGAAGACATCGATCCGCCCGGTCGAGCTTTTTGGGTTTGCCGCTGCCGCGACATCCTCCGGCAGAGCCAAATTCTCAAGGACCTCGGCGATGTAGACACAGCCTGTTTCAAGCACGGCACCCGCCGAGAGATCGATCTCGTGCAGGGCGTAAGCGGCAATGCGATCCGCCACGCGGCCGGACTGGCCCGGCAGAAAACTCGCACGGATACGCCAGCAACGACGGCCGAGGCGCAAATCGAGGCTCGCGGGCTGCACCTGCCCGGGCACAAGCGGTAAGCCAGGGCGGATCGCGCCATCGGCGACCATTGCCTCGATCATGGCATCGGAGAAAATGCCGGAAGCCGGATTCTCTGCCATTCGCACCGCCTGAACTGCCAAGGAACTTGCCTCACAAAACTGATCCCTCATTTGGCTACAGGAGCACTTCTCGCGCGGCAATTGCGCCGCAAGACATGTCCACGGATTTCGCGGGATTGACGCGGCTTGCGCGGGATTCCATGCTCCAAACGGTAGAATGGAGTTCGCGATGTATCGCGCTGTGACCGAGGGAATTGAGGTTATTGTTCAGCCCGTGTTCGAGCCAGAACGCTCGGACCCGGAAACGGGTGATTTTTTTTGGACCTATCAGGTTCGCATCCGCAACTTGGGCAACAAAATCGTGCAATTGCGTAGCCGTCACTGGCAGATCACCGATGGCCTCGGCCGGGTCGAACATGTGCGCGGGGCTGGAGTTGTTGGAGAGCAACCTATTCTCAAGCCCGGCGAGAGCTTCAATTACGAATCGGGCTGCCCGTTGAAAACCAGTCAGGGCCTGATGGTCGGCACCTATGAAATGGTGAGCGCTGATGGCGCGCGGATCGAAGTCGCCATTCCCGCTTTCTCACTCGATATGCCGGATGAACGACGCTCGGTGCACTGAGCATGAAGCATTTTCAAGCGAAGTGGATACCGGTTCGCGTGAAGAAAATGCGGCGCTATGCAAGAATTCAGCTCATGTTGAGTCGGTAACGCCGCGCGCAGAACTCGCACGTGATGCCGATCAGCCCGTCTTCCTCGCGCATTTCGGCGAGATCTTCGACCTTGAATTGCCCGAGCATCTCGCGGATGCGCTCTTCAGAGCAGCGGCATTGGTCGTTCAGCGGCACGGGGTTTGAGACTGCGACGCCCCGCTCGTTAAACAACCGATACAGCAGCCGGTCGAGACCGAGATCAGGGTCGACAAGCTCGATATCCTCGGTGGTTTCCAAGAGGCTGCGTGCTTCGATCCAGGCATCGTCCTCGGCCACGACGTGGCGTATCGCGCCTTCTGGCGCATCACCGGGGTCGAGATCGGTCTGGCGCATTCGCTCGGGTGCTGTGGGCAGGAATTGTGCAAGAATACCGCCGGCGCGCCAGCGATGACGCGGGCCAGTGCTCTGAGCGATCTGCTCCTCGGCCACCGCGATGCGGATCGCCGAAGGAATTTGCTCGGATTGTTTGAAATACTGCATCGCTGCAGCTTCGAGGCCCTGACCATCAAGTGCCACGATGCCCTGATACCGCGTTTGCTGCGATCCCTGTTCGATGGTGAAGCCGAGATAACCAGTGCCGAGCAACGCGGCGTCATCCGCCGCTCGCGCGAGTGCACCGACCCGCGTGGCATCAAAACTTGCATAGGCGCGGATATCCGAAGGGCTCATGAAATCGACGACCAACATGGAAACCGGCCCGTCGCTCTTGGTCTGAAGCTGGAAGCGCCCCTCAAATTTGAGTGACGATCCCATCAAGGCTGTCAATGCTACGGCTTCAGCAAGAAGTCGTTCGACGACGCGCGGGTAATCATGACGCTCGAGGATTGAATCGAGCACTGGCCCGAGTCGCACCGAGCGACCACGCGTATCCAGCGCCTCAACTCGGAAGGGCAGCACGATGTCATCCCCGCTCAGGGGTAACGCATCATAGCTTTTATCGCTCGACGTCATCTCAGGCAAGGCTCGCACCATAGCACCAGGCGAGAATGCTTTTCTGTGCGTGGAGGCGGTTTTCTGCCTCATCGAACACAACCGATTGCGGTCCATCGATCACGGCATCAGTGACCTCTTCGCCGCGCTTTGCCGGCAAGCAATGCATGAACACCGCCTCGGGGGCGAGCTGCATCAGCCGCTCATTCACCTGATAGGGCTTGAGCAGGTTGTGCCGCCGGCCGCCATCGGTATCGCCGAGCGAAACCCAGCTATCGGTGATGACGCAATCGACATCTCTGACCGCCTCGGCCGGGTCGCGGACCAGTTCGATCTTTGCCCGGTTGGCTTTCGCCCAATCGACGAGTTCTTCGGGTGGCGACAATTGCTCCGGCGTCGCGATCTTCATCGAAAAGCCGAGCTTAGCCGAGGCATGCACCCAGGAGCGCAGCACGTTGTTCATATCGCCGGTCCAGCCAATCTTGCGGCCCTCAATCGGTCCACGATGTTCTTCAAAGGTGAGGACATCCGCCATCACCTGGCAGGGATGCGACGTTTTCGTGAGTCCGTTCAACACCGGAACGGTGGCGTTCTCAGCGAGTTCCATGAGTTGTGCGTGGCTCAGGATGCGGATCATGATGCCATCAACATAGCGCGAGAGCACTCGCGCCGTATCCGCAATGGTCTCGCGCTCGCCGAGTTCGATCTCCTGACCCGTGACCATGATCGATTGGCCGCCAAGTTCGCGGATTCCGACATCGAAACTCATGCGTGTTCGCAGGGAGGGTTGCTCAAAGATCATGGCGATCTTCTTGCCCTTGAGAATCTTATCGGATTCGAGCGGCGCGCGGCGGCGCGCTTTCAGCACTTTCGCGGTTTCAAGCAGGGTGCGGATCGTATCCGTTGAAAGGTCAGAAAGATCGAGGAAATGCCGTTTTCCGGCGGGAAGGCGGGTTGAGATCATGACATCACATGGGGACGAAAGGAGAAAATGCGCGCCCTGAAACAGGCGCGCTGATGGGGCTCAGGCAGCGTCGCTGGCCTTAGCGCTGAATTTCTGCGCCGTGCGCTCGATGGCGTCGATCGCATATCGCACCTCAGGCTCGCCAATAATCAACGGCGGAATGAGGCGCATGACATTCTCGCCTGCACCGACGGCCAGAAGGCCTTCTTCGCGCAAAGCTGCGACGAATTCCGTGTTTGGAACGCCCAGCTTCAAACCCATGAGCAGGCCGGTCCCGCGGACTTCCGAGATCACGTTCGGGAAACGATCCTTCAGCTCTGCCAAGCGTTGTGTCAGCAGCAGCGACATCTGCGAAACATTCTCGAGGAAACCTGGCGCGGTCACCAGGTCGAGAACCGCGTTGCCGACCGTTGTCGCGAGTGGGTTGCCGCCATAGGTCGAGCCATGCGAACCGGCCGTCATGCCCTTCGCCGCTTCGCTTGTCGCCAGGCAGGCCCCGAGCGGAAACCCGCCGCCGATGCCTTTGGCGATCGCCATGATATCGGGCGTGATACCCGCCCATTCATGCGCAAACAGCTTGCCCGTGCGCCCAACACCGCATTGAACTTCATCGAGCACAAGCAGAATGCCATGCTTGTCGCACAATTCGCGCAAGCCGCGCAGGCATTGCGGCGGCAAAGCCCGCACACCGCCCTCGCCCTGAATGGGCTCGATGAGAATGCCGGCCGTCTCGGGGCCGATGGCCGCCTCAATCGCCTTGTGATCACCGAACGGGACCTGATCGAAGCCCTCGACCGCTGGGCCAAACCCTTCGAGGTATTTCTTCTGTCCGCCTGCCGCGATGGTCGCGAGCGTGCGGCCATGGAAGGCCCCCTCGAAAGTGATCAGCCGATAGCGCTCGGGTTGCCCGTTGGCGGCGTGATACTTGCGTGCGGTCTTAATTGCACATTCCAGAGCTTCCGCGCCGGAATTGGTGAAGAACACCACATCGGCGAAGGTGATGTCAGTGAGGCGCTTCGCAAGCTTCTCGCCTTCCGGAATCCGGTAAACGTTCGAAACATGCCAGAGCCGGTTTGCCTGGGCTGTGAGAGCCTGCACGAGATGCGGATGCGCGTGCCCAGCGACATTCACCGCAATTCCTGCTGCGAAATCGAGGTAACGACGACCTTCCGTGCTCACAAGCCAAGGCCCCTCTCCTCGCTCGAAGGCGAGTTCCGCGCGCGCATAGGTCGGCATCATCGCCGAGTGCGAGTTCGGTTCAACCTTGGCGCCGCCCGAGGCGGCTTTGAGCGATGTGTTCATGGCAGGGTCCTGACCGGAGGTCCTCTCGATTGCAGAAGTGACGGAAAAACAAAAAAGAACGCCGCCCCAATCGGGCGGCACGTCCTTGCCATTCGTTGGGGGATTTCTGGCAAAAAGTCAAGAATTGGCTATCTGCTCAATCCCGGCGGAACACGACATTCGCCAACCAGCCGAGTGCGATCGCCATGAGAATCGTCGCAAACGCATAATATCCGGGTTGGTTGCGGGCCGCACTGGCGAGCAACCCGTCGATGCCGACCTTGCGCACCACAAAACCGGATTGCACCGTGCGCAAAACCACGCCTTCCGAGAGAACCGAGATATTGATGAGGTAGAGCCCTGTCGGCGCCTTCCCCGGCAACTGCACCTTGGCCGTAAAGAGGTTGGGCCGGATCATGGTGATCGCCGAGGCGTCGATAATCGAAGATCCTTCGGAGGCGCGCAGCCGCAGCATCGCTTCGCGAAAACTTGCATCTTCCTGCGCCTGTTCGGTTGATGTCGCCGGCGGCAGGGTGAGATAGTGCTCAAGCCCGAGCTTGAGACGCGCGGCGGTGTCTGAATCGGCAATCTCGGCCAGCGGCTTTGCTGAGAGGAGCGCAAAATGCAGCGGCACATTGCTGAAGCGTTTTCGGCCCGCCGTCAGCCAGATCGGGCCGAATTTGCCCTTCTGGTGCAACATCATCTCGCCAGCAGGACCCTGAACTGTCGCCACGACATCAAATGGTGCGGCGCGCGTGGCCATCCGGACATCGCGCTCAATCAGCCCGAAGGCTGTGATTTCAGCACCCGTGAAATTCGAGGTGATCGCCACTTCGCGGGTCGAGAGCGTGACAACCATCTCTTGCGCGGCGCCAAAGTGCGGCAGTGCCAGAAGCCCGAGGAACAGCACAGCGCGCAGGACGTGTTGCGCGCGGCTCATCGTTCGAGCTCCGTTGCGGTGATGACGAAGCGCTCGGGTGGCTCGCCCACAATCTCGTAGGCGAAGCGGATGCCCACAGCCAAAATCAGCAGAGCCAGCAGCAGGCGGAACTGTTCGCCTTTGAGCGTTTGCCCGGTCCGAACACCGAATTGCGCCCCGATCACGCCGCCGACGACGAGTGTCAGCGCCAGCAGTATATCGACAGCTTGCGAGATCGTGGCGTGCAAGATCGTGGCAGCAATGGCAGTCATCAGGATCTGAAATAGCGATGTTCCAACAACCACAGAGGTCGGTACGCGAAAGAAATAGATCAGCGCCGGCACGACGAGAAAGCCACCGCCAATGCCGAGAACAGTGCCGATAAAGCCTATAACCGCGCCCAATCCCAGAACAGGGATGATGCTGGCTTTCAGTTTTGAGCGCGGAAAACTGATCTGCCACGGCAGGTTCTGATGCCAAGGGAGCGGGCGTGGTCCGGGTGTCGAGGCCGTTGCGCTGGCCCGGCGCTTGGCCACGAGAGAGCCGACACTCTCAACGAACATCAAGCAGCCCACAGACATCAGCAAGGTGACGTAGGAGAGCGTGATCACAACATCGAGATGCCCGAGGCGGCGCATCTGGTTGAAAAACAGCACACCGGCGACAGTGCCGAACAAGCCGCCCGCGATCAGCACGGCGCCAAGCTTCACGTCAAGTGCCTGACGACGCCAATAGGTGATGGCGCCCGTGACCGAGGAGGCTGCGATATGAACCGAGGATGTGGCCACCGCCACAGGTGCCGGAACCCCAATGAAGATCAGGAAAGGCGTCAGCAGAAAGCCGCCGCCAACGCCGAACAGCCCGGAAATAAAGCCGACCGCGCCCCCCATGCCAAGCAGGAGGAACAGATTGAGCGGCAATTCCGCGATGGGCAGATAGAGCTGCATGCCCCGGCCGTTGCTTTTCTGAAGACCCGGTTCTTTTCGAGGTGTTCGAAAGTGGCGTCAATTGCGCCGGAAAGAAAAGGCCGGGCTTTTGGCCCGGCCGGTGTCAACGTTGTTGTGGTGCCGCTGGCCCACGCGCAATGGGCGGGAACATGGCGGCTGCGGATTTGTCCCAGGCTCCAGCCTCGTTGGCGGCGGGGTTGGCCTTGGTCGGAGCGAAGGTTTTTAGCCGTTCGCGCTCTTTTGCAAGCTGTTCCTTGGTCAAGCGAGCCGTGACATCGTCGCGCTTCTTAATGGCATCCTGATCGCCTTGTGCGGCTGCGAGCGAGAACCAGCGGAAGGCCTCGCCGAGATCCTGATTGACCCCGAGGCCGCGTGCGAAGAGGATTGCGACGTTGAACTGACTATCTTTGACACCATGTTCGGCCGCGCGGCGAAACCACAGGGCAGCGCCGGCATAATCGGGCGAGCCATGCACGCCCTCGGCGAGCAGCACGCCGGCATTGTGCATCGCAAGAACATGACCTTGGGCTGCGGCGCGGTCGAACCACTGGAAAGCGACCGCAGCGTCTTTGGAGACCCCACGCCCCTCGCGATGAAGGCTCGCAAGGCGGTATTGCGCCGGTGCATGGCCGCCGGCAGCGGCTTGCTCGAACCAACGCGCCGCGAGTTTGGGGTCACGGGTCGCGCCGCGGCCATCCGCCAAACGCGAGCCGAGTTCAAAAATGGCTGCTGTATTGCCCGAGATCGCCGCCTCGCGCAGTCGGTCTTGTCCGGCCAGTTTGGTTTCGCGCGCCAGTTCGCTCAAGGCCTCGCGGCCGGTATCGATCGGCTTTGGCGCGCCCTCGCCGGAGATGCTGCCCACCGTGAGCGGGTCGGCCTGCGTGATCGCGCTTGAGTCTGAAAGCCTCGTCGCGCGCTTTCCATTCGCCTCGCCAGAATTGGGGGAGAGCGAGCCGGTTCGCTCCGTCTGGCTGGGTGCGGAAGCAGGGGCTTCGCTGCGCGGATCGGCGGGGATAATCGGTGCATCGCCTCGCGGCGCGCTTTGTTCAATCACGGGTTTGCCGACGGGCGGCGCAATGCTCATTTCGCTACCTTCGCGCGTGAGCAGCAGTTTCATGGCGCCAAGCGTGAAGACGAGGGCGGCCAGACCGAGCAGAATGGGACGACGCGCGCGGGCCATGAAGGTTGGCTTTGAGTCTGTTCCAGCCTCAATTCCGACGACAGCACGCGCAGCTTTCTTTGATTTCCGATCCGGCTTTTCTTCCGTCAGAACTTCCTGGCTCTTTTCAGCAGCAGCCTGAGCCGCGCGACGCGCTGCGGCAATGAAATTTGAACGCGGATCAGCCGAGAGTGTGGGTTGATCAGGCGTTGACGGCGCGGCACTGGCATGGCCCGGGCGCTGACCCGGTTCGAGCGGCAGATCGACACTGTCGTCGATCGTCTCGGCGACCATCGGAGCCGAACGCGGTGCCAATTGAGAAGCCGATTGTTTGGGGCGCTCAACAGGCGTTTCGAGGGGTGGGATCGGCGGTGTGAAGGTTGCGCGCGGCAGCTCCGGAGTCGGTTCACGACGGATCGGGTGTTCCGCCCGCGGAGCCGTTGCACCAACTTCCATGTTGGAGAGGCGACCGACCAAAGTTTCCAAAGTGGAATGAAGCTGTTCGAGAGTCTGGCGTGTGCGTTTGTCGGCATCGCTTTGCGCGCTCTTGAACTCACCAAGATCGCGTTTGAGCAGCAGAAGTCCTTCGGCCGCCAACGTATCGGTTGTGTCTTCCCGTGCAATCGAACGGATCGCTTCTTTCGCGGCGCGTTCGGCAGCATGGCCCGCAGCATCCCGGATATCGGCGCGCGCAGCCTCAAATTGGCCCATCAGGGTTTGGACGGCCTTCTCGATGCCATCGAGACCCGGCGTCCGGGCATGGCCAGGCATATCAAGCTTTTCACCAAGGCGGGTGATCTCGAGTTGAAGGGCGTCGAGCATCCCGGTGTCGGAACGGCTGGCCTCGACATCGGCCATGCGGCTTGAGAGTTTTTCAAGCAATTGCACGAGTTCGTCGGACGATGTGCCGCCCGAGGCTTTCTCCAACGAGGAGCCGAGCCGCTCCATCGTTTGGGTGAGTTGATCGAGTCCGGCAATGGGCTGATCTTTAGAGCCGTCAAGCACCCGGTCGATGCGCTCCAGTCGTGTGGCGATCTGATCGAGTTGCGGGAAGGGCTGCGCGTCTTTCGTCAGCCGGCTGACATCATTGGCGATGGCGTCAAGTCGCTGCTCGATACCGGAAATGGCTGAAAGGCGCTTTTCGAGTGCGCTGAAGGTCGATTGTGGGTCAATGCGTTCAACGCGATCACGGATCTCTTGAATGGCATCGAGCACGGCACTTTCATCGGCGCGCGACGGGCTGTGCTGATAGGCATCCAGCTTTTTTGCCAAGGCCTCGATGTGGAAGGCGAGGCCCTCCAGCGGCTGGGCGCGCATCGCTTGCCCGATCAAGCTCTTGATCGCGTCGGTTTCGCGGAAAATCTCTTCGACCCGTTCAGGCGATGCCGTCTGACGACCGATTTCGTCGAGCTTGCGGGCGACGAGGCCGACTTCCTGAGACAGCCGGTCAGAAGAGCGGGAAGCTGCCATTTCCGAGAGGATTTGCCGCACATCCTGCTGCACTTCGGTGATCGGCGTCAGAAGGCGCTCAGGCAGATGGTTGCGGTTCGCGAGCAGCGATTTCTCGGCCATGGTCGCGACGGCATTCTCGACCATCCCAACAAGGCGCTGCGGTGAAAGCGTTTCAACCGCCGCAGAAAGGCTCGCTAGATCACGCCGGATCAGCACGAGATCCTCGCTCGGACGCGTGCGCATTTCTTCCATCTTGCCGGCAATCTGCTCCAGGCGATCCTGCAATGGGTTATGGTCAGTGCGCGGTGCATTGCGCATGTCGTCGATACGCTGGAGGAGCGTGTCGAGCTGTTGGCGCACGGCTTCGAAGGGCTCGCCGCTCTGTGGCTCTGCAGGGGCGCGCGGGCGGGGGCGTGTTATACTGCCATCCAGCGCGCGGCGGCGCTGATCGATTTCGGAGACCGCGCGGAGCAATTCAGCATCATCTGGTGCATAAGAACGCGCGGGGCGCATGAAGGCGCTTGGGCGGGCATTGACCGTGCGCGCCGGCATCGCAGCCGGCTCGGCCATATTCGACATGCGGCGTTCTAGCATATCAATGATCTGTGAAAGATCTTGCGGATTTTGTTTCTGTTCGGGCGCGTCGCGGCGCGCGCTGGAGCGTTCCAGGCGCTCAATCGCCTGCACCGCGGTTTCGATCAGGTCGAGAACGCGACTATTGTCGCTTTCGGCATCCTTTGCCCGGTTGACGGCAGTTGTGGATCGATCACGACCAAGACGTTCCAGACGTTCACTCAGCTCATCGCTGCGCGCGGGACGGCGCTTGCGGGACCGGGCAGGGACAGGATCGTCTTCCTCATCATCGAGATTGCCGGCGAGAACCTGGTTCATCCATTCACCGACGGACATGCCTGAACGGTGAGCGGCTTCAACAGCCTGCTCCCGGATTTCGGGGGCGATCCCCCTTACGCTCCACGGCATTGCATTTGCCATCGCCCGACCCGCATCCCGTTGTTCTACCGATGGCTGAATGCCACCCCGAGGGAGAATCGAATCAGCCCGGATTCCAGGCCGCTTCTTTCACCTAGCGGCAGCATTTCGGGTTATGGTAAACGTTGCGTTAACAGAGCGGCGATTTTTGCCGATTGCGCTCCTCGAGTCATCGCGCGCAGGAGCTAAAAACATTTAGCGTGCAAATCATTCGCTTAAGAGTTGTGTCATTTGAGCCGTTCCACCAACCCGGCACGGGTGAATAATCATCAACCCCATCTCTGATCAGAATTGTTATCCGAGTCTTTTTTATCTCTCATATCAAATTCTTCGATGACATCTTCTGCCTCCATAATCAATATATTCATGATAGAACGGAGCAAGGCAGTATCTTCAGAATGAAGTTGTGCTTTGATGATGAATGCAAAATCAACAATCCGTCGCACAAGTTCTTTCTCTTTCATCGGATTCTCCTGATTCTTGTGATCGAAGACACTTAAAAGCAAATCTAATGCCTGTTCACGTGGTTTAGTCGCTTATCAATTTGAAGCGAATCGATATCCCAAAAAACAATCAAGGCGTGTATCAATCTCATATTGCAACTGCAACGATTATTTAGGAAAATACAACCTAGAGTGGTTTTACCGGGTAAACAGTCCCCGGAAACACTCGGCCAGAAAGGTGCCAAACATGTCGAACATCACTCTCTCCGTCGGCGTCCGCCAATCGCTTTCCGCTATCCAGAGCACAGCATCCGCGCAACAAGCGCAGCAGCTCAAGCTCGCGACCGGCAAGCGGGTCAATTCCGCGATCGATAACCCGGTCAACTTCTTCACGGCTTCCGGTCTCTCCAACCGCGCCCGTGATCTCTCTAGCCTGCTCGATTCAATCGGTCAGGCGACGAAAGTGATTGAAGCCGCTGACAAGGGCATTAAGGCGCTGACGAAGCTCGTTGAAAGCGCGCAGGGATCGGCGCGTCAGGCACTGCAGAGCGCTTCGAATACCAACAAGATCGTCGGAACCGAGGGCGACCTCACAGGTTCGACCTTGCTGACTTCAGCTGCTGCCGGCTCTTTCACTGCCACCAAAGTCATCAAGGTCAACGGAAACGCCGTGCTGACTGTCGCTGCGGGCTCAACCGTGCAGAACCTTGTCGATGGCATCAACTCGAACACCACTTTGAACCCCACTGGCTCAGCCCAGAAGGTTCAGGCCTCAATCGAGAATGGCAATGTGAAGATTGAGGCCCTCGATGGGGCCGCGCTTTCAGTCACCACCGACGACATGGCGTCAACCCTCCAGGGTTTGTTCGGCGCAACGACAACCACCACGATCGGAGCAGCTTCGAATAACCAGACCCGAAAAGATCTGGCCGCTCAGTTCGATGCCCTGCGTACCCAGATGGATCAGCTCGCCGCTGATTCTGGCTACAATGGCACGAACCTTCTCGATAACGGTTCACTCAAGGTGCAGTTCAACGAGGGCAACACCGCCTCGGTCACCATCTCCGGAGTGAAGTACAACTCGGCCGGCCTCGGGGTCTCGGCTGCCAATAACAATTGGCAATCGGACAAGGACATCAATGATGCTCTGACCAGCCTGACCACCGGATTGTCGCGCCTGCGCAGTCAGTCCTCGACATTTGGTTCCAACCTCTCTGTTGTCCAGGCTCGACAGGATTTCACCAAATCGATGATCGACACGCTAGAGACCGGGTCGGATATGCTGGTTCTGGCGGATCAAAACGAGGAGGCTGCCAAGCTTGTGACGCTCAATACCCGTCAGCAGCTTGCTTCCACGGCACTTTCGCTCGCAACGCAGTCCGAGCAGAGCGTGCTACGCCT
>JBOFZC010000131.1:0-14995 GCA_051654985.1 Rhabdaerophilum sp. | reverse complement strand
CGGTCACGCCGGATGGCGAGCCATTGCGAGCCCTGGTTCTGCATCTGCGCGGCAGCAACGGGGTAGAGCTTGAGGTTGAAGCCATATTGCTTGGCCATCGCTTCGAGAACCGGGATCGGCTCCTTGCCGAAGGGCGCATCGAGATGCAGCAGCCCGATCGTCTTGCCCCGAAGTTTGTCGAAACCGCCTTCCACTTGCGCCACGTGCTTCACAAACACCGAAGCGCCATCCCAGTAGGTCGCGGGCGGATTGAAGATCCAGGGGAAGTTGTCGCCATCCGCCGAGGCCGAGAGGCCATAGGCCATGGAGAGAACCGGGATCTTATCCACCGCCGCCTTGGGGATGATCTGCAGCGTGATTCCGGTTGAATAGGGGTTGATCACCACCGGGTTCTTCGACTTCACGCTCTCGTAGCATTCCACACCCTTCTTGGTGTCATAGCCCGTCTCGCATTCCTCAATGATGATGCGCGCCCCTCCGATGCCACCGTCACGCTGGTTGAGCATTTCGAGATAATCGCGCATGCCATTGGCGATATGCACGCCGGACCCGGCAAAGTTGCCGGTGCGGTAGGTGAGAAGCGGCACATAAACGGTATCCTGCGCTTGGGACGGCATGGGTGCCGCACCCGCGAAGGCAGCGGCCAAGGCCGCCATGACAAGAGTTTTCTTCATCGACGTCTCCTCCTTCGATGGAACCTCTCCCCGGGCTCCTCTGGGTCTTAGGGTCCAGACCCATAAATTGTGGCACAACGGTCGAGGACCGGAAGCGCGAGGTTGAGGAGCAAGCCTGAAGGAAGTCGTCTGACTTTCAAAGGCTTGCGACATAAAGATCGCGCTTCCGGTCCCGATCCGACGGACAAGGCAAGGGTGGCGAACTGGTTCGTCGAAAGGCTCAACCGTATCAAAGGATACGCTGTTCGCCTTTCTTCTGCCATTTCATCCACCCTTGTCATGCCGTTGCCCCACAATTTATGGGTCTGGACCCTAATCTTGCCGCGCCTTTACGCCCGGCAAGGGTTTTTCGTTGAGCCGTTCTCAATAGGGGAACGGCCATGTCCTGAGTTTCTGCTTCGTGATCTGCCATAGGCGGGCAAGGCCATGCGGCTCCACGATCAGGAAGAAGATGATGAGCCCGCCCACCAAGAGATGGTTGAGGTGTTCGGCCGTGGCGCCTGCCAGAGGAATGCCGATCGCCGGCAGCCCGAATTTCAAAAAGATCGGGATCACATGCAGCAGAGCCGCGCCGAAAAAGCAGCCGATCAGCGAACCGAGCCCGCCGATGATCACCATGAACAGGATGATGAAGCTCTGGTTGATGTTGAAGGCATCCGACGCCTCGCCGCCACCATACCAGAGGAACATCATTGTGGCCCCCGCGACACCGCAATAGAAAGACGACAGCGCAAAGGCGAGAAGCTTGGTGCGCAGCAGGCGGATGCCCATCAGCTCGGCGGCGATATCCATATCGCGCACGGCCATGAAGCTGCGCCCGATCCGCCCATGCAGGATGTTTGAGGCCACCCAGGTCATCAGCACGACGATGGCGAGCACAACATAGTAGCGCGTGACAGGCGTGGCATTCGGCCCGGTGATGGGGATGTCGAAAATCCAGCGCGTCGGCACCTCGATCGCGCCCGAGGCATTGTAGTTGAAGAGCCAGGGAATGCGCACGAAGCACCATTCCAGAAAGAACTGCGCCGCGAGCGTCGCCACAGCGAGGTAGAAGCCCTTGATGCGCAGGCTCGGCAAGCCGAAAACCGCGCCAATCGCCGCCGAGAAAAAGCCCGAAGCAATGATCCAGATGATGATCGGCACGCCGGGGAAATAGGTCGTGAGCTTGTAGCAAGCATAGGCACCCACACCCATGAACGCGCCGGTGCCGAGCGAAATCAGTCCCGTATAACCTGTGACGATGTTGAGCCCCATCGCCGCGAGTGCCAAGACGAGGAACGGGATCATCACGGTAGAGATAAAGAAATTCGAACCAAAAAGTGGGATCACCACCGCCGCTACAAGCAGGATCACGGCAATGCCGATCCTGTCTTGCAACAGCGGGAACACGGCCATATCGGCCGAATAGCTCTTCTTGTATTGGCCGGCCTCGCGGTAAAACATGGCTCAGTTCGCCCCTCTCACACGCGCTCGATAATCTTGTCGCCGAACAGGCCCTGCGGACGCACCATCAGGAAGCCGAGCGCGATCACGTAAGCGACCCAGCTTTCGATACCGCCGCCGACCAGCGGCCCCCAGTAGAACTCGGCGAGCTTCTCGCCCACCCCGATGATGAGACCGCCGACAATCGCGCCCGGAACCGAGGTGAAACCGCCAAGGATCAGCACCGGCAGCGCCTTCAAGGCAATGATCTGCAGGCCGAACGAGACATCGGAGCGCGCCCCCCACATGATGCCGGTGATCAGCGCCACGATGCCCGCGGCAAACCACACGATCACCCAGATCTGATTGAGCGAAATGCCCACAGAAAGTGCGGCCTTGTGGCTATCGGCTACCGCGCGCAGGGCGCGCCCGATGCGGGTGTATTGAAAGAATAGGGCCAGCGCCGCAATCATCAGCGAGGCGATGACGGCGGCGGCGACGTCGATCTTCTGGATGATCACTTTCCCGCCCAGGATATCGAACCGCATCGTGCCCTGCGGCAAGCCGAGTTCATCGGCAATCATCTGTTTCGGCTCGCCACCGAAGATGAATTCGCCAAGCCCGATGATGATGAACGTGAGACCAAAAGTCGCCATGAACAGGATAATATCGGGCTGATTGACGAGCGGGCGCAGCACGATCCGCTCGACGGCTATGGCCAGCACCCCCATGACGCCAATGGTGAGAAACAAGGCGAGCCATGCCGGCACGCCCTTCTGGTGCAGGCCCACGAGCGTCAGCGCGGCGAACACCACCATGATGCCTTGAGCGAAGTTGAAAACACCCGAAGCCTTGAAAATCAGCACGAAGCCCAGCGCAATCAGCGCGTAGAGCACGCCGGCGACGAGGCCTTCCCAGATGGTTTGCACCAAGAGATCGGGCGCGGCGCCCATTTGCACGAAGGGATCAATGAAGACGTTGTAGAGCATGTGCTTTCCCCCGCCCTTCAGTGCCCGACGCCGAGATAGGCATCGATGACCGCTTGGTTGGCCTTCACTTCATCCGGCGTGCCATCGGCGATCTTGCGGCCATATTCGAGCACCACGACGCGGTCTGAAAGGTCCATCACCACGCCCATATCGTGCTCGATCAGCGCGATGGTGGTGCCGTATTGCTCCTTCACATCGAGGATGAAGCGGCACATATCCTCTTTTTCCTCGAGGTTCATACCGGCCATCGGCTCATCGAGCAGCAGGAGTTCTGGCTCCATCGCGAGCGCGCGCCCCAGCTCGACGCGCTTTTGCAAGCCATAGGGGAGCTTGCCGACCGGCACTTTGCGGATGTGCTCGATCTCGAGAAAGTCGATGATCTCTTCGACAAAACGGCGATGCGCGATTTCCTCGTTCATCGCAGGGCCGTGACGGAAAATCTGCCAGAAGAAGCTCGATTTCATCTTCAGCGATCGTCCGACCATGATGTTGTCGAGCGTCGACATGCCCTTGAAGAGTGCGACGTTCTGGAATGTGCGGGCGATACCCTGGCTTGCCGCGACGTAAGGCTTCATTTTGGCGCGCGTGGCACCCCGATAGGTGATGAGCCCATCCTGCGGGTGATAAAACCCGTTGATCACGTTCAGCATCGAGGTTTTCCCCGCGCCATTCGGGCCAATGATCGCGCGAATCTCGCCCTTCTTGATATCGAACGAAACATCCGTGATGGCTTTGACGCCGCCAAAACGCAGCGAGACATGCTCGACCTTCAGAAGCGTATCGCCGGCGGCAATGTGTTGAGCAGGAACCATGAGCATGCCTGTCACTCCGCCGCTTGCGGGAGAGCCGTGATCGGCGCGACTTTCGCGTCCATCACCTTCACCCGCGCCGAGATGACACCCTTGCGGCCATCCTCGAACGTCACTTCCGTCGAAATATCCGCCTCTGTCGAGCCGTCATACAGCGCCGTCACCAGGGGCGCATACCGCTCGGCGATGAAGCCGCGGCGCACCTTTTGGGTGCGGGTGAGTTCTCCATCATCGGCATCCAGCTCCTTGTGTAGGATCAGGAAACGATGGATCTGGCTGCGCGCCATCATTGGCTCGTCGGCAAGCTGCCGGTTCACCTCCGCCACATGCCCCGCGATGATCTCATAGACCTGGGGATGACCCGCGAGTTCCTGATAGGAGCCATAGGAGACATTGTTGCGCTCGGCCCAGTTGCCGACGGCCACAAGATCGATGTTGATGAAGCAGGTTACAAAATCCTCGCCCTGTCCGAAGGCCACGGCCTCGCGGATATTGGGGAAGAATTTCAGCTTGTTCTCGATATATTTCGGGGCGTAGAGCGCGCCATTGTTGAGCTTGCCGACATCTTTTGCGCGATCGATGATGCGCAATTGCCCGTCTTTTTCGAAGAAGCCGGCATCGCCGGTTTTCACGAAACCGTCGGGGGTCATCGTCTCGGCGGTCTTTTCGGGGTCTTTGTAGTAACCCACGAACTGCCCCGGTGATTTGTAAAGCACCTCGCCATCTTCGGCGATGCGGATCTGCACATTGGGTGTCGCCGGGCCAACGCAATCCGCGCGCACGCCCTTATCGGTCTGGCAGGTGATGAACAGAAAGGCCTCAGTCTGCCCATAGAGCTGTTTGAGGTTGAGCCCGATCGAGCGGAAGAACGAAAACAATTCAGGCCCGATCGCCTCACCGGCGGTGTAACCCACACGCACGGTTGTAAGGCCCATCACGTTCTTGAGCGGACCATAAACAAGGAATTCTCCGATGGCGTAATTGAGCCGCGCCAGCAGCGGCACAGACTCGCCATTGAGGATCTTCTCACCCCATCTCTTGGCCACGCCCATGTAATAATGGAACAATTTTTGTTTGAGCCAACTCGCATCTTCCATGCGGATCATGATGTTGGTGAGCATGCCCTCGAAAACACGCGGCGGAGCAAAAGCATAGGATGTGCCGATCTCACGTCGATCTTCCACCGCAGTGGCGGGGCTTTCGGGGCAGTTGATGCAGAAGCCAGAAACCAGGGCATGCGCATAGTTCATGTAATGATCGCCCACCCAGGCGAGCGGCAGATAGGCGATGACGTTGTCCGTGTCCTTCAAACCGTCGAACAACACCGTATCACGTGCGGCGGCGATGCAGCCCCCGGCTGAGAGCATCACACCTTTCGAGCGACCGGTCGTGCCGGAGGTGTAGAGCATGACCGAGATATCATCGCCCTTGCCAGTGCTGATCGAAGCATCGAGCCGACGCACGGCCTCCGGATCGGCCAGCATGGCGGCTTCGCCTTGCGCAATGACATCGTCGATGGCCTGCAGTCGAGAATGGTCATATCCGCGCAAACCGCGCGGCTCGTCATAAAAGACCAGCGTGATGTTGGGCACGCGATCGGCCACCGAGAGGAGCTTGTCGACCTGTTCCTGATCCTGCACGCAGGCGAAGCGCACTTCCGAATGATCGAGCACATAAGCCATCTCATCGGCCACGGCATCGGCATAAACGGGCACCGGAATTCCGCCCGCGCATTGCACGGCCATCATCGACCAATACAGCTTTGGGCGGTTGTTGCCGATGATCGCGACCTTGTCGCCGCGCTCGAGGCCATGCGCCATGAGGCCGATGGTAAAAGCACGCACCTTGCGCTCGACTTCAGCCCATGACCACTCGGTCCATATCCCGAGATCCTTATGTCGCATCCCCGGCCGATCGGGCCGTGAGCGAGCCTGATGGGCCAGCCATTTCGGAAACGTATCCAAACCCGCCGTGACGTTTTCCGACACGCGACTCTCCCTCCCAGGGACCCAGCCAAGAACAGCGCGTTATCCGCGCCTTTTAGTTTTGACTGAAACTTTTTTAGTGCGTTGCGAGAGGAAGACTAGCCCCAAATTAGAAAGAACCGCAAAGCCTCATCGGGCTTTGCGGTTCTTCTTCGACCAAAGGATAATGGCGGCGCGCTATTCCGCCGCCTGCATCATCGGAGCAGCGCCGCCGCGCAACTGCGCAAGGAGTGTGGCTTCCGCCACATCGGCCTCAACCGCGTTCTTCGCCCGGACATGCCCGAAGCCTCGGATCCGCTCTGGAATCTTTGCGATTTCAACCGCGAGCCCATGATTGGCAGGCGTGAGGGCTGAAGAGAGTTCTGTCATGCGCCCGAGATACGTCTCGATGCGTGCACGCTCGTCCTTGCGCTCATGGCTGTAGCCGAAGATATCGAGCTTTGTGCCGCGCAAGCCCTTGAACTTCGCAAGCATACGGAAGGCCTTCAGCATCCACGGGCCGAAGGTCATTTTCATCGGCAGACCGGTTGCCGGGTTCTTCTTCGCGAGCAGGGGAGGGGCGAGATAGAAGGTGAGTTTCATATCCTCGCCATCGAAACTGTCCTTGAGCTGCTGAGCGAAAGCGGGCGCGGCATAGAGCCGGGCGACCTCATACTCGTCCTTGTAGGCCATGAGCTTGAAGAGCGAACGCGCCGCAGCTTCGGTCAGATCCGTCTTGCCCGGCGCGGCTTTGACCTCAGCCGTGTGAAGAGCCGCGATCGCATCGGCATAGCGCTTGGCGTAAGCCGCATTCTGGTAATCCGTGAGGAAGCTCACGCGACGGCTGATGACCTCATCGAGCGAAGACGAGAGTGTCTGCACCGCGCTCTGCCGCACCAGACTGGTGATTGTTGTGGCTAAACCGGGCTCCTGCGCCACACCACGACCCCAGCGAAACGCTTCGATATTCATCTTCACGGCTTCGCCATTGAGATCAATGGCGCGCTCGATTGCATCCGCCGACAGCGGCACGCTGCCATTCTGATAGGCAAAGCCGAGGAGGAACATGTTCGCTGCGATCGATTGCCCGAACAAAGTCACGGCGATTTTCGAGGCATCGACAAAATGCGCGCGATCCTTGCCTGCGGCTTGCGCAATCGCGCGCTTCAGACGCTCACCCGGCAGCGAATAATCCGGGTTGCGGGTGAAGTCGCCGGGGAGAACCTCGGCTGTGTTCACGACAAAGGTTGTCTGCCCGGAAATGGCTGAGGCCAAAACCTTCTTGGAGCCGGAGACAACGAGATCGCATCCCAGCACGAGATCGGCCATGCCGGCAGAAACGCGGATCGCATGGATATCCTCCGGCGACTTTGCGAGGCGCACATGCGAATACACCGCGCCGCCTTTTTGCGCGAGGCCGGCCATATCGATCATACCGCAGCCCCGATGCTCGAGATGCGCAGCCATGCCGAGGATCGCACCGATCGTCACGACACCTGTGCCGCCAACGCCGGTGATGATTGCAGCCCAGGGCTCGCCTTCAAGGCTCGGGAGAACTGGGTCTTTCAGAACAGGAAGCGTCAACCCCGCCGCCTGTCCTGCAAGCTTTTTCGGCTTCGCACCAGAAACGGTGACAAAGCTCGGGCAGAAGCCATCAACGCAGGAATAATCCTTGTTGCAGTTGGATTGATCGATCTTGCGCTTGCGGCCGAACTCGGTCTCGACCGGTTGCACCGAGACGCAGTTTGAGGCCTTGCCGCAATCGCCGCATCCCTCGCAGACGAGTTCGTTGATCAAGACGCGCTTGTCGGGATCAGGCATCAGGCCGCGTTTGCGGCGGCGACGCTTCTCTGCGGCACAGGTCTGATCATAGATCATCACCGTTGCGCCCGGAATTTCCGAAAGCTCCTTTTGCACCGCCATCAGCTCCGAGCGGTGGTGGAAGCTCGTGGCGGCGGGCCAGTTGTAGCGATGATCGTATTTGTCCGGATCATCCGAGACGACCGCGATGCGCTCGACACCCTCAGCGCGCACCTGCCTGGCGATGGCATCCGGCGTCAGGTTGCCTTCGTGGGGCTGGCCGCCGGTCATGGCGACAGCATCGTTGAAGAGGATTTTGTAGGTTACGTTCGTCTTGGTCGCGATCGACCAACGCAGGGCCAGCACTCCGGAATGGTTGTAGGTGCCGTCTCCCAGATTCTGGAACACATGATTGCGTGTTGAGAAAGCCGCTTCGCCGATCCAGTTCGCACCTTCGCCACCCATATGGGTGAAGCCTTCGGTCTCCCGATCCATCCAGCTCACCATGTAATGGCAGCCGATGCCGGCATAGGCGCGCCCGCCTTCCGGCACTTTTGTCGAGGTATTGTGCGGGCAACCCGAGCAAAAATACGGCGTGCGGGTCGCGATATCGACGGTTTCAGTGAGCGTGTTCTGTGCCGCTTTCAGGCGGGCCAAACGCGCAGCGATCTCCTCACTCTTGTGATAGTTGAGGATGCGTTCAGCGAGCGCGATCGCAATATCGTTGGGGTCGAGAGAGCCTTTGACCGGGAAAAGCCATTCACCCTTCTCGTCGCGCTTGCCGATAACGGTCGGCTGGTTCGCAGTGCCGTAAAGCTCCTCGCGCACCTGCACCTCGATAAGGCTGCGCTTTTCCTCTACCACCATGATGAGATCAACGCCATCGGCGAAGGTTTTCAGTTCACTCTGCGAGATCGGCCAGGGGCTCGCGAGCTTGTAGAGGCGGATGCCCAGCTGGTTCGCCTTGGTCTCGTCGATGCCAAGATCTTCGAAGGCCTGACGCGTATCCAGATAGCTTTTGCCCGTCGTGACAATACCGATTTTCGGATTTTTACCGCCCGAAGTGATGAAATGATTGAGGTTGTTCGCGCGGATGAAAGCGACAGCCGCAGAGCGCTTATACTCATGCATCCGCGCTTCTTGCTCGAGGATATTGTCGCGCGGACGGATGTTGAGGCCACCAGGCGGAAAGGCGAAATCATCGGGCACGATAATCTTGACGCGGTTGAGCGACCCATCGACCGATGCCGTGGATTCCACATTGTCCTTCACGCATTTCAAAGCTGTCCATGCGCCGGTGAAGCGGCTCATCGCATAGCCATAAAGGCCGAAATCGAGGATCTCCTGCACACCCGCCGGGTTGAGGATCGGCACCATCAAATCGAGGAAGTGAAACTCCGACTGATGCGCGGTGGTCGAGCTTTCGGCCGTATGGTCGTCGCCCATCAGCGCGAGCACGCCGCCGAACTTCGAGGTGCCCGCGAGGTTGGCGTGGCGGAACACGTCGCCGCAGCGATCAACGCCGGGCCCCTTGCCATACCAGACCGAGAACACGCCATCATATTTGCCTTCGCCGCGCATTTCGGCCTGCTGGCTCCCCCAGACGGCAGTGGCAGCGAGATCTTCGTTGAGCCCAGGCTCGAAGCGGATCTGCGCTTTCTCAAACAGTTTCTTTGCGCGGGCGAAATTGAGGTCGAGCCCCCCAAGAGGCGAACCGCGATAGCCCGAGATGAAACCGGCCGTGTTGAGGCCTGCGAGGCGATCCCGCTCGCGTTGCATCAGCAGCATGCGTGTTACCGCTTGCGCGCCATTGAGAAAAACAGGGCCATGCGCGAGGTTGTATTTGTCCTCAAGCGTCACATGCCGAAGCGGAAACGGCTCACCCATCGTCACTCTCCCTTGGCTTTGTCGCACGCCCATCGCGAAAAACCGGTGCCCACTTTTTCGCAGCGTGCTTTTGGTTGACGACTCGCAAGTCTGATGCGTGCGATTGTGCGTCCAGCTCTGATAAAAAGTATACGTCAGCAATGCTGACTTATCTAGGGCATTTGCGAAAAAGAGAGGCTCTTGCCATCATAACGCCACCAAGATGCTGATGACGCTGAAAGCACGAATGGAAACGATTCAAACTGCCCCTTCTCGCGCAACGAAGTTGCGCGCCTTTTGCGCGAAAATCGCCGTTCTCGCGCTGCTTTGGTCTGTCCCGGTCGTTCCTGCATTGGCCCATCCGCATGTCTGGGTGATCGTGAAATCCAACGTTCTCACCACGCCAGAGGGCAAGGTCACCGCGATACGCCACAGCTGGACCTTCGACGAGCCTTTCTCCTCCTATGCCACGCTCGGCATGGACACGGATAAAGATGGCAAGCTCAGCCGCGAAGAACTGACCCCGCTCGCGAAAGTGAACATGGAATCGCTCCATGAATATGCGTTCTTCACCGTAATCAAGCAGGGCCAAAACGCGATCAGTTTCGCCGAGCCGGTGGATTACTATCTGGATCACGATGGCAAGGCGCTCACTTTGCATTTCACCCTGCCCGTGAAGACCGGCGATCTCGCCATTCGGGATGCGCGGCTCGAAGTCGCCGACCCCTCGTTCTTCGTCTCCTTCGAATTCGCGAAGGATGATCCAGTGAAGGTTGAGGGCTTCAAAGGAACCTGCAAGGTGAGCCTGAAACCGCCGCCGCCCAGCGTGTTCAACCGGCTGTCGCAACTCGGCGAGAGCTTCTTTGAGAAGCAAGGTGCCAGTGTTGGCAACGAATTCACGACACCCGTGACGTTTAGCTGTCCATGAACCGAGGCGGCTTTCCGTTGCGTTCCAGATTGATCTCGGTCAGCGCGCTGGTTTGTCTCGTGGCGCTCACTTTTGCGCCAGAACTGCTCGCGCAATCGGCGCCGTTCGGCATCCCTTCACCGCGCAATGCACCGCCTCCTGCTGCAGATGGCCTCGCAGGCTGGTTCTTGCAGAAGCAGGCTGAATTCCACCGCGCCATGACGCTCGCCCTGCGCGATGCGGCGCGAGAGCCGGGCGCCCTCTTCACCCTGATTGGCCTTGCTTTCGCCTATGGCGTTGTGCACGCGATCGGCCCCGGACATGGCAAGGCGGTGATCTCTGGATACATCGTTGCGAACGAGACAGCGCTCAAGCGCGGCATCGCCCTCGCTTTTGCCGCCGCCGCCGTGCAGGCGCTGATCGCGCTCGGCGTCGTTCTCGTGATCGCCAGCGTGCTCGGTGGCACGGCTCGCACGATTGATGGCGCCATTTTCAATATCGAGCGGATCGGCTTTGCCATCATCCTGGCGATGGGTTTGTGGCTTGTCTGGCGCAAGGGTCGGGCGCTGCTCGGCTTCACATCCGCCGAGGCAGCCTGCAACCATGATCACGGCCCGAACCCTGCCATCTTCCAACGCGGCGGGCGCGCGAGCCTCGCTCTGGCCGCGATCGGGGCCGGCATTCGCCCCTGCACCGGTGCGATTATCTTGCTGATCTTCGCGCTCTCGCAGCGTCTCTATGGGCTGGGAGCGGCCTCGGTGATCGCGATGGCGATCGGCACCGCGATGGGCACGAGCATCTTCGCACTGCTCGCAGTGAAGGCAAAGCATCTCGCCCTCTGGCTCGCGAGCGGGCGCAGCCATGTTGCTCTGCGGGTTCAGCTTGGGCTTGAAACGCTTGCCGGTCTGGTACTGGCGCTGCTCGGGCTGGCACTCCTCACCGGCACGATGGTGGCCGGGAGCTAACTCTACAGCCCCCGCGCGCCGCCATCGGAGCGAGGATCGTGATCGGCAGCAATGCCGCCTTTCGCGTCGCGGATCAGCATGCCCGCATGGCCGAACATATCCGCATAGGGCTTGTCGATCACTTCGATCTCGTGACCGAGGCTCGCAAGCTGATCGAGCAGATGCCCGTCAGCGCGGTTCTCGACCTTGAGCGTCGCGCTCGATTTCCCCCAGGTCCGCCCGAACAGAAAGCGCGGTCGATCGAGCGCCTCTGAAACCGAAAGCCCATAACGGATCGCTCGGAAATAGACCTGCGCTTGAAATTGCGGCTGACCATCGCCGCCCATCGCGCCATAGGAAGCGATCCGACCATCATCGAAGCAAGCCAACGGGCAATTGAGCGTGTGGAACGGTCGACGCCCCGGCTGGAGCGGGTTGAGCGCGTTGGGGTCCAGCGAGAAGGCGAGCCCGCGATTCTGCATCAGGATGCCGGTCTTTGGCAGCACAAGGCCTGAGCCGTACTCCCAGTAGAGCGACTGGATGAACGAGATCGCAAGCCCGGAGCCATCGATCGCGCCCATCCAGATCGTATCGCCATCCGCAGAAGGCAGGGGCCAGCCCGCAGCCCTTTTGGGGTTGATCGCGGCAGCCTCGCGCTCGATACGCTCGGGCACCAGGAACGAGGCAGGGTCATTCTTGAGATGATCAAAATCTGTCACCACACGGTCGCGGATGGCGTAGGCACGCTTCGCCGCTTCAATGAGGCCATGCCAATGTGCCGGGGTTTCGGCCTCGCTTGCGTCGAGCCGGTCGAAAACCGCATGCATCAGCAATGACGCGAGCCCTTGTGTCGGCGGCTGGCAATTGTAGAGCATAGCACCCGGAATTTTCACCGAAAGCGGCGCGCGCCAGCGGGCCTCATAGCGACGCAGATCATCCCGCGTCACCGCGGAACCTGCGGCTTCGAGATCCATGGCCATCTCGCGAGCAATATCGCCGCGATAAAAATCATCGAGCCCGGCATGCGCGAGCTGCTCGAATGTGGCAGCAAGGCGGGGTTGTTGACGCTTCGAGCCTGCTTCGGGCTGTTTGCCGCCGTCGCCCATGAAATGAGCGGCAAAGCCAGGCACAGCCAGGATCGCTTCGCGTTCCTTGACCGAATAACGCCCTTCACTCTGGCTGACCGGGACGCCTTCGCGTGCGAGTTTTTCGGCTTGTGTGAGGAGATGCTTCACACTCATGCGCCCGCCGAGCGCTTTTGAGAGTTCGAGCGCCAGCATCCAGCCGCCAATTGCACCCGGGACTGTCAGCGCAGCATCGGCGCCCCGCACTGGCACTGCATCATAACCCTTGGTTCGATAGGCCTGAAGCGTAGCTTTCGCTCCAGCAAAACCGCAGGCCTCGATCGAGCGCACCTTGCCGTCCGGCGTGCGAATGACCCAGAACCCGTCGCCGCCAATACCGTTCATGTGCGGATAGGCGACTGCAACGGCCGCCGCCATCGCAACCATGGCCTCGATCGCATTGCCCCCTTCAGACAGGACTATCTGCCCGGCTTCAGCTGCGAGATGATGCGGAGCGACAACGGCAGCATTGCCGAATACCGGCGATTCTTTCATGTTTCAGCCTCATTCCCTTGGCTTGGCAGCAGTGTTGCGGTTGCCAGTCCCGCCTCGATCCTATAGCGGGAAGATTGCCGGTGGAAACCTGGTTTACGAGACTGAGGCAAGAGGCCCGAAATGGCAGAAAAGCGTTTCAACCGATCGAATGCTGTGGCGGTGATCTGTGCGGCGATTCTCGTGGGCACAGAAATCATCGCAGCGGCATTGGCTTTGGGCTGGGCAGTTGGTGGCTTGATGGAATTGGGCCGCGAATTTACGCTCGGGCTCATCGGAATTTGCTTTGCTTTCGGCGTCTACCTTACTTTCGTTTTCGTGCGCAGCGCGATGAAGGCCGAACCCTTTTACGAGTGAGCCAGCACCGCGCGAGCGAAAGCTCGCTCTTGTCATCCTAGATATGTAACATTATAACAGGTCTATGCTCGTGGCCGAGAAAGACCATTCCCACCATCATCATCCGCATGAGCATCATGACGGACATCATCATGCCGTGCACGCTCCACGGCGGCATGCGCCTTCTCGCTTTCGCTCTTTGATTGCCCTTTCGGGAATGCAGCGGCTCTTGCTGGTGCTGCCGGTGATTGTGGTTCTCTGGCTCATGGCCTTCTGGGCCATGGGGTGGCTCAGATGACCCAACCCGAGCTCGCCTTTCGCAACCTCACACTCGGCTATGACCGGCACCCGGTCGTGCATCATCTTGATGGCGTGGTGCAAGCAGGTAGCTTGCTTGCTGTCATTGGCCCGAATGGCGGTGGTAAATCGACCCTTCTGAAAGCCATAGCTGGGCAGATCGAGCCTTTGGGCGGCATGATTGGCAACAACTTCTCATCGCTCGCCTACATGCCGCAGATCGGAGATCTCAGTCGCGATTTCCCGGTGAGTGTGTTCGATCTCGCGCTCACCGGCCTATGCAGCCAGCGCGGCATGTTCGGGCGCATTTCCCGCTCCGAGCGCCAGCGCGCCGAAGAGGCAATTGGTGCTGTCGGCCTCTCGGGTTTCGAAGAGCGCTCGATCCGCACGCTTTCGGGCGGACAACTCCAACGCCTTCTGTTCGCGCGGATGATGTTGCAGGATGCAGCCTTGATCTTGCTCGACGAGCCTTTCGCGGCGATTGATCAGCGCACGATCACAGATCTTCTCGCGATCATCCTGGAATGGCATGCCGAAGGGCGCACGATTCTGACGGTGTTGCATGATTTCGAACTGGTGCGGAAAAGCTTCCCGCAAAGCCTGCTGATCGCCCGCGAGATGATCGCCTGGGGAGACACCGCAAAGGTCCTCACGCCAGAAAATCTTGCCATCGCACGACGCATGTCGGAAGCCTTCGATCAGGATGCGGTCTTCTGCGAGAGGGCTGCCTGATGTTCCTCTACGATCTCCTGATCGCGCCATTCATCGAGTTTCCCTTCATGCGTCGCGCGCTGGTAGGCGGTGTCGCCGTGTCGCTGGGCGCTGCGCCGATCGGCCTATTCCTCATGCTCCGCCGTATGAGCCTGATCGGCGATGCGATGGCGCACGCCATTCTGCCCGGTGCGGCCCTCGGATTTCTGATCGGCGGCCTCTCGCTCGGCGCGATGACCCTTGGCGGATTGGTCGCTGGGCTCGGCGTGGCGTTGCTCGCGGGCTTGGTGTCACGCACTACCCTCGTGAAAGAGGATATGGCGCTGGCCGCGTTTTATCTGCTCTCGTTGGCAACCGGCGTGCTGATCCTCTCAGGGAGTGGCAGCAATATCGATGTCCTCTCTCTGCTGTTCGGCTCGATTCTGGCGCTGGATGACCCGACTTTGCTGCTGATTGTCTCTGTTTCGAGCCTGACGCTGGCGGCGCTCGCTGTCGGTTATCGCGGTATCCTGATGGAATGTCTCGATCCCGGTTTCGCAGCGGGTGTGAGCCGGCAGGGCGCTCTGTTCCATTTCGGATTTCTGATTTTCGTGGTGCTCAACCTCGTGGCGGGCTTTCATGCGCTCGGTACGTTGCTGGTCGTGGGTATCATGATGCTGC
>JBOFZC010000130.1:0-1543 GCA_051654985.1 Rhabdaerophilum sp. | reverse complement strand
GGGGTCGGTCGGGAATGACAGGTTCTACTCAGTCCCGCATCCCTGCGAACAGCCGGATCAGGTGATTGGCGATGGCGAGGCGAGGGGGGATCATCAATCCTGCAGGATGGCACTTTTCGATCATCTCAACCACTTCCTCGCGCGAGAACCAGCGGCAATCCTCAAGCTCTTCCTCGTCTTTCACGATGTCGAAGCTTGTGGCTTCGGCGAAAGCGCCGATCATCAGGGACATCGGGAACGGCCAGGGCTGATTGGCGATAATGCGCACGCGGCTCGTGCGGATCCCCGCTTCCTCGAACGTCTCGCGACGCACCGCCGCCTCAATCGTCTCGCCGGGCTCCACAAAACCCGCGAGCGTGGAATAGACATTCGGCACGAAGCGCTGCTGCCGCCCGAGAACACAGCGATTTCCATCCACAATGAGCATGATCACCACCGGATCGGTGCGCGGGAAATGCTGCGCCGAACAGGCATCGCAATCCCTGCGCCATCCGCCTTGCGCGATTTTGGTCGGCGCTCCGCAATTCGCGCAGAACCGATGGCGGGCGTGCCACAACGTCATGGCCTTGCCCTCGGCCATCGCGCCGAGATCTCTGGGCGAGATGGGACGCTCAACGGCGACCTGCCGCACACCCATGAGCGTGAGCGCTGGGTTCGACTTGTGCGTCTCCTCCAGCGCTGTATCGGTCAGGACGGCAAAACGCGGCGCGCCATCCTGAAGGCCGAGGAACACCACTTCGTTGAGGTCGGCGCCAACTGGCAGGGTTGAGTGCTCGAACAAGGCGCTGAGTGCCTCGCCCTCTTTCGTGAGCACGGCGTTGTCGCCGCAATAGACAAAAAATCGTGCGCCGGGGCTCGCCAAATGGCGCGCAATGTCCTCGGGGCGGCTGCGCAGATGCGCAGCGCGATCGAGCGTGCCGTGCACGAAACCGAGGGTTTTCGGCGGTTCGGATTCCTGGAGCGAGGACCAGTCGAAATCCCTCATGCCCTGAGCCTCAGCGCCTTCTCGAGCCTATCCATCAATGGTCCAACCATGTGCGGCGGATAGGGTTTGCGTTCGCCCTGTCCCCAAACCGGGCCGGGCCAGGCGGGATCGGAGACAAACCGCGCGATCACATGCACATGCAGCTGTTTCACCACATTGCCGAGTGCACCGACATTCAGCTTGTCCGGCCCCATCACTGTCACGAGAGCCTGCTCGGCTTGAGCGATTTCCTCGATGAGAAGCGCGCGATCGGCCACGGAAAGTTCGACAATCTCGGTCACGCTCGCCCTTCGCGGCACCAGAATGAGCCAAGGATAACGCGCATCATCCATCAGCAGCACCCGGCAGAGCGGCAGATCGCCGATCGCGTAGGTGTCGGCTTCGAGCCGCTCATTGAGTTGAAACGCATCGTCCATCGAGCACCTCCGCAATTCTTCTAGCCCTGCTTCGCCGGGATTGGCGAGCCCCAATTGGCGCGGCTTTGGATCGCGCCTCGGCAAGCCTTGTTTTCGGCGCTGAGATCGCCGATATAGCGAGCGGGAGGTTGGCGGTGGACGT
>JBOFZC010000129.1:0-1537 GCA_051654985.1 Rhabdaerophilum sp. | reverse complement strand
GCGCCTCAAGCTTGCGGAACGGTTCGCGCGAGAGAATGGCGACACCATTATAGCCCTTCATGCCTATGAAGGCGTGATGCGCATAGCCGGCTTTCGTGAAGGCGTTCGCCGGGAAGGCGTCGTCCGGCGTTTTTGTTTCCTGCAGGCAGAGAAAGTCTGGCTGTTCTTCATCGAGAAAACGGATGACGGAATCGATTCGCAAACGCACCGAATTGATATTCCACGTCGTGATGCTCAGCGTCTTGGCCATGTCCGCCCCTTTAAACAAAGGCTGCATAGCCGAGACCGCCCGACTTGGCGACCCGGGGCCAAGAGAAGAGCGCTGTGCGCTGTGGATCAGTTCGGATTGATGACGCGCTGCTCGTCGATCACGAACAGGCCTCGATCGGGCGCGGCACTCGTATTGAGATTGGAAAGCATCACACGCGTGTCATGCCCTTGCGGGTCAGTTACAGTCCATTCTTTCAGCGCGTAATTCTGGCCATCGAACACCACGCGGATGCGAGAGGTGCCACCCAAAGTCGATTTATCTTCGAGCAAGAGCTGTACGTTATCGCCGACCCGCTTGAGATCCTTGACGGTTGAATCTTTCGCGACATCGATTTTTGCCTGAAGCAGGAACTTCAGCGGCGTCTGGCCAATGAAATAGACATCCTGAGTCCTCAGTTTGCGGTCGCGGATAGCGACTGAGCGCCCATCGGCCACGATTTCAAGGGCTGCTGGCGGATGATATTCGAAGCGCATCCGCCCAGGGCGCAGCAAGTAGAGAACACCGCCGTAATTGCGGCCATCCGGCGCGACCTGTACGAAATCAGCCTGAAAGCCCTTCAAGCCATTGAAATAGGCGTTGATGCGATCGATGCTTGGGGGGGGTTGATCCACGGGGCGGGGCGCGCCAGCCCGTTGAGCAGGTGGAGGGTCGGCACGAAACTCCGATCGTGGCTGTGGCTGTGGGCGTGCCGGCGGTGTCGGTAAGGTCTGCGCCAAAGCAAAACCCGCACTGGCCAGCAAGCTGAGGCCAAGAAACGCCGATCTGCGAAACATGCCCGTGGGTCTCATTTCAACCGTGTTGAACCGCTTGAGAGTCAGGTAATCCCCGCTTGTGGCGGAAGAACGGCGATTTTTCAATCCGTCGCCCCATCTGGCCCGCGCAAGAGGATGTCGCGTTTGCCGGCATGGTTCGCAGGCCCGACGATGCCCTCACGCTCCATGCGCTCGATCAGCGAGGCCGCGCGATTGTAGCCGATCTGCAGCCGGCGCTGGATATAGCTGGTCGACGCTTTCTTGTCGCGCAACACAACGGCGACGGCCTGATCATAGAGATCCGCGCTTTCCTCGCCGAAATTGCCGTGGTCGAACACGGCAGTATCCTCACCGCTTTCCGCGCCTTCGCCGTCAGTTTCTGCCGTGATGTCGTCGAGATAGGCAGGTCGACCCTGGGTCTTGAGATGTGAGACGATTTTCTCAACCTCGCCATCGGCGACAAACGGCCCGTGCACGCGCGAAATCCGCCCTCCGCCAGCCATGTAGAGCATGT
>JBOFZC010000128.1:0-3995 GCA_051654985.1 Rhabdaerophilum sp. | reverse complement strand
GTCAATGACGCCGTGGGTATACCGATTTTCATCTACAACATTCCGCCGCGCTCGGTGGTGGATATGTCGAACGAGACGATGGCGCGGCTTTATGAGCTCAAAAACATCGTCGGCGTGAAGGACGCGACGGCGAATATCGCTCGTGTCAGCCAGCAGCGTCATCTCCTGGGCAAGGATTTCATCCAGCTCTCGGGCGAGGACATGACCGCGCTCGCCTATAACGCTGCGGGTGGCGTGGGCTGCATTTCGGTGGTGTCGAATATCGCGCCGCGCCTCTGTGCCCAGATGCAGGCCCTGAGCCTGAATGGCGATTTCGCCGGCGCGCTCGGCCTTCAGGACCGGCTCACGCCGCTGCACGACGCCACATTCCGCGAGCCGGGCCTTGCCGGTGCGAAATACGGCCTGAAGCTCCTGGGCCGGATGGATGACAGCATCCGCCTGCCGATGTTGCCCGTGCAACAGGATGCGACGAAAGCGGCTCTTCATGCGGCGATGGTCCATGCCGGCCTCCTGAATTGAGGGCATCGAAAGCAAAATCAAGCCAAGTGGCCGCCGGTTCGCGTGAAGATTTTGCGACCAATATTGAGAAACGCCATGTATGAACCCGCGCATTTCAAAATTGATGATCGGGAGGACCTGTTCAGCGTAATCCGCGCGAACCCGCTCGCGATGCTGGTGACAGCCGGCGAGGGTGGGCTGATGGCGAACCCGATTCCCTTCGTGATTGCCGGTGAGCCGGGGCAAGAAAAACTCCGTGCGCATCTCGCCCGACCCAACCCGCAATGGCGCGAGATCGCCGCTGGCGCTGAACCGCTCGTGATTTTCCAGAGCGTCGATCACTACGTCTCGCCCGGCTGGTATGCGACCAAACGCGAGACGCACCGGGTTGTGCCGACCTGGAATTACGTGGTGGTGCAGGTGCGTGGGCCGGCGCGCGTCGATGATAGCGCGGCTTATCTCAGCAATCAGATTGATCAACTCACCCTCCAGCATGAAGGCGGTCGTACGCAACCCTGGAGTGTTCGTGACGCGCCGGAATCCTTTATCGCGGCGCAGATGCGCGGCATTGTCGGCGTGGAAGTCGAGGTTCGTGAGATCACCGGCAAGTTCAAGCTGAGCCAGAATCGCAATCAGGCCGATCAGCAAGGTGTGCATGACGGGTTGGCGGCTGAATCGGACCCGGATGCTGCCGCGATGCGCGCAATGATCGCCGCGCATCTTGCGCGCCACGCTTCCTGAGCCCACATCAGTCTGATGTCTGATCCCAATCCGCGTTACAAGATCGCTGCCGACAATCGCAAGGCGCGCTACAATTTCGAGATCGTCGATGCGATCGAGGCCGGGCTCGTGCTCACGGGCACCGAGGTCAAGGCCCTGCGCGGTGGCAAAGCCACGATCGCCGAGAGTTATGCCACGATCGAGAATGGCGAGCTGGTGCTCGTGAATTCCTATATTCCGGAATATCTCCAAGCCAACCGCTTCAACCACGAGCCGAAACGCCCGCGCAAAATGCTCGCGAGCAAGAAGCAGATCGCCCGTTTTGCGATTGCCATTGAGCGCGATGGGATGACGCTCATTCCGCTGAAAGTCTATTTCAACGACAAGGGCCGCGCGAAAATCGAGATCGCCATCGCGCGCGGCAAGAAGCTGCATGACAAGCGCGAATCCGAGAAGGAACGCGACTGGAAGCGCGAACAGGGGCGGTTGCTCCGGGATCGAGGTTAGGGGTTAGCGGTGTCATTCCCGGCGATGCGGAGCATCGGACGGGAATCCATATTTCTGTCGTCAAGATGGATTCCCGCCTGTCCCTTCGGACCATCGGGAATGACAGGGGCTCACCCCAGCCTTTCTCGAATCCCCGCAAACACCTCCCGGAACATCGCTTCGGTCAGGACACCGGTATTCGTGTTGTAACGCGAGCAATGGTAGCTAGAGGCGAGCGTATAGCCGCCGATTTCCACCATCCCACCATGCTTGAACGGATGGCGCGCCACGGGCACATTGAAGGTTCTGACCACGCTCTGATGCGCGATTTGCCCCAAAGCGAGGACGATCGTGAGGCAAGGCATCGCCGAAATGGTTGCTTCGAGAAATGGGCGGCAGCGGGCAATCTCGGCAGGTTCCGGCTTGTTCTGCGGCGGCACGCAGCGCACCGCATTGGTGATGCGGCAATCGACAAGGCTCAAACCATCATCCCGCTGAGCGCGATATTCGCCGCTCGCGAAGCCGAAATCGAGGAGCGTGCGATACAGGAGATCGCCAGCATAATCGCCAGTAAAGGGCCGCCCCGTGGCATTGGCACCCCGCAAACCCGGCGCGAGGCCCACAATCAGAAGTCGCGCCTGCTCATCGCCAAAGGAGGGCACCGGCGCATTGTGCCACGCTGCCTCACGCCCGCGCCATTCCTGTCTGAATTGGGCAAGACGCGGGCAGAGCGGGCAATCTCGGCTCGGTTCAGTCGTCATCCTTATCCCGTGCCGGGCGCGTGGGGCGCTCGAGGAACGAGGGCATGGCCGATCGTGTATCGGCTGGCGCGCCGGGTGCACGGGGCTCGCGCGCAGGACGTTGGGTTGGATCGCGGCCGATCTTGCTCTGCATATCCACGAGATCCACGAAATGATCGGCCTGACGGCGCAAATCGTCGGCGATCATCGGTGGCTGAGTTTGCACGGTCGAGACCACCGAAACCTTGACGCCCTTGCGTTGCATCGCCTCAACCAGCGAACGGAAATCGCCATCGCCCGAGAACAGCACCATGTGATTGATGAAGGGCGCGAGCTCCATGGCATCCACAGCGAGCTCGATATCCATGTTGCCCTTCACCTTGCGGCGGCCCATGGCATCGGTAAATTCCTTCACCGGCTTGGTCACAACGGCATAGCCATTGTAATCGAGCCAATCGATCAGAGGGCGGATGGAGGAATATTCTTGATCCTCCACCAAGGCAGTGTAGTAAAAAGCACGCAACAAATAGCCGCGTGAGCCATATTCCTTGAGCAATTGGCGATAATCGATATCGAAACCGAGGCTCTTCGAGGTGGCATAGAGGTTGGCACCATCGATAAATAGCGCAATTCTTTCTGCGTTTTGCATCATTATCAATCCAAATCAGTTGAATGGAAAATCGGATCGCTCACAACGAGCTGTATGCATATTGAAGTATGTTATCAGCAGATTCCAGTGCTTCTGCGCAAGATTGAATTTCACCGGTTCGATCATTTTGTCGTGCTTGAGCCATGTTAGAGTTTCCTGAATGCCGTGCTTGCAGGCGAGGCGTTAAGCGTGTAAGCGGTCGCCTCTTCCCATTTGTCTCAAGCCTGAGGAGCGTGTCGTCACATGGCTCGCGTCACCGTCGAAGATTGCGTCGACAAGGTCGAGAACCGGTTCGAGCTGGTTTTGCTCGCCAGCCATCGCGCCCGTATGCTGGCCAGCGGCGCATCGCCGCTCGTCACCCGCGATCGCGATAAAAACCCGGTCGTTGCCTTGCGTGAGATTGCCGATGAGCGCATTGCGCCGGGCGATCTGAAAGAGGAGTTTATCCACTCCTTGCAGAAATATGTGGAAGTGGACGAGCCCGAGCAGGAGACGGTTCCGCGCCTTCAGGCTCCTTCGACCGGCTTCCAGCCGGCGGCCTCGTCCGAGGACGATGGCGCAGTCGAGTTCGATCGGATGTCGGAAGAAGACCTCCTGCGTGGCCTCGATGGCCTTGTGGCCCCGACGGAAACCGACGACGACGAGTGATCTTCGCCTTTTCGGCGTTGCACCACTGCAATTCGATTGTCATATTGAGAAAGGCGACGCATCCCGCGCCGCCTTTTTTGATTCTCGTGGGCATGCCAGCATGCCTGCCTAGGGCGGGTAAGACAGCCTCACATGATGCGGCAGTACGACCTCGTCGAGCGCGTCAGGCGCTACGATCCGGATGCGGATGAGGACCTCCTGAACCGCGCCTATGTCTATGCCATGAAGGCGCATGGCTCGCAGACGCGTGCCTC
>JBOFZC010000127.1:0-13547 GCA_051654985.1 Rhabdaerophilum sp. | reverse complement strand
CCTCCGTGGGCAATCACGCCCAGCGCACGCGCCACTCCGCTCGCACGTTGACGGAGGCCACGGGAATGGCTCGCGCGCAAGCGACAGAAGTGGCTGCAGCTTCCCACCAGATTTCCTCCAATGCGATCCATATCGCTGCGGCGATCGAGCAACTGGCCGCTGGCGTCACCGAGATTGCACAGCAAACCGATTCCACGTTCTCCAAGGTGGATGCGATGGCACGCGCGGCATCGCGCACGGAGACCACAATCCAGCTGCTCAGCGAAGCGGCTGAAAAGATCGGCGCGGTGATCGGGCTGATCAAGGCCGTGGCAGACCAGACGAACCTCTTGTCGCTCAATGCGACAATCGAGGCAGCACGGGCGGGCGAAGCTGGTCGAGGTTTTGCGGTCGTAGCCTCTGAAGTGAAGACACTCGCCAATCAGGCTTCGGGTTCCGCCAACGAAATCAGCGCGCTCGTTGCCCGTATGCAGGAACAGACCGGAGCTGCCGTCGAGTCCATCGCAGAAATGGCGCGCCTTGCCGATGATGCGCAGGGTGCGACAGCTTCGATTTTCGCCGCGATCCAGCAACAGCAGACAGTGTCATCCGAAATCGCCCGGACAGTTCAGGAAACCTCAGGCGGCTCCACGTCGTTGGCTCGAAACATCGATGCCGTCTCGCAGGTGATCCACGAGACCAGCCGCTCGGCCGAAGAAGCGCTCGAAGTTTCGGACGAGTTGGCATCCAACGCCTCGGAATTGAATATGGCGGTCGAGACTTTCCTCGCCGGTGTTCAAGCCGCCTGATTTCAGGTGGTCTTCGACAAGGCCCGCAAATGGCTCGCATTCGTAACCGGCAAGCCAAAAAACGACAGATAGGCCGGGATTTGCTCGTAAAGCATATCAATTCCGAGCTGGATCCTTGCTCCACGCGCCTCGGCAGCGGCCAAAAAGGCCGTCTTGCCACCGGTCATGACGACATCACCCACGAAAACATCGGACTCAAGGCGATCGATATCGATTGGCATCGGATCACCCGAATGCATGCCGAGTGGCGTGGCGTTGATGATGAAGCCCGCACCATCCGGATCATCCGAGCCTGTCGTCAGTTTCAAAGCGGGATAGGCGTTCTCCAGACGCTCGGCGAGACGCTCGGCCACTGCCCGATCGCGATCCATCAGACGCAAAGCCGCGATGCCGTGACGAGCGAGCGCGGCAGCAATGGCGGACCCAACCCCTCCGCAACCGAGGATCAGCGCCGTGCCGCCGGTGAGAACCTCGCCTCTCGCCTTCATGGCGAGAACAAAGCCCTCGCCATCGAACATGTCGCCAACGAGGGCGCCATCGGAGCGTCGCAGCACAGCATTGCACGCGCCGGCGATGCGCACAGCCTCGGAGACCTCATCCAGCATCGGCAGCACGCTGACCTTGTGCGGCATGGTGATGAGCGCGCCATGGAAATTGCTGATGCGGCACAGAATCGGAAAGGCTTTCGCGAAATCCTCCGCCGTCACGCCCACCGGCACAACGGCAGCCTTCAACCCGATCGACTCGAAATACGGATTGTAAATCAGGGGCGCGCGAAAACTTGTCGTTGGATAGCCCAGATGCAGGATCAGGCGCGAGGATCCATCGAGAATCGCGGTCACGGGTCGGACACTCCAGTACGGGTGATCTCAATTGGACCATTCGGTTAAATGAAGCAAGTGCGCCGAGAGGGGCATGGATCATTTGGCGCGTTTTTCGGCGTTCGTCCTTGACCCAAGACGGCCTTTTCTGCCCAAGTGCGGTGGCATCAAAAACGGCCAATCACCGACATGGGGGAGGTTCATGCGTTTTTCGCCCGGCAATGGCAATCCAGATGTGCTGATCAGTGAATGCGGCCCTCGCGATGGCTTGCAGATCCTGAGCACGATCATGCCGACGGAAGCGAAAAAGCGTTGGATCAACGCGCTGTACGTTGCAGGTTTGCGCGAAATCGAGGTCTGCTCCTTTGTTCCCGCGAAGCTCATGCCGCAAATGGCCGATGCGGCCGAAATCGTCGGTTTCGCGCGCACCTTGCCGGGATTGACCGTGCTCGCCCTGGTGCCCAATCTCCGCGGCGCGGAAGCGGCCATTGCCGCCGGCGCGCACAAGCTGACCGTTCCGGTCTCAGGAAGCGAGGAGCACAGCCTCGCCAATGTGCGCAAGACGCGCGCCGAAATGGTGGAAGAAGTGCGCCGCATCGTCACCTATCGCAACGAGGTTGCACCGCATGTGCCGGTGGAAGCGAATGTCTCGGTGGCTTTTGGCTGCACAATTGCCGGACCGGTCTCCGAGGATGAAGTTGTGCGTCTCTGTTGCCAGCTTGTTGAGGTTGGCGTCGATGATTCCGGCCTTTCCGATACCACCGGCATGGCCAACCCGGCCCAGGTGAGGCGATTGTTTGGCCGGGTGATCGGTGAAATCGGTGAGAAGGTCGGCGCTGCCCATATGCACAACACACGCGGCCTCGGCCTTGCGAACAACCTCGCAGCCTATGATGCCGGTGTGCGCATTTTTGACTCCTCGCTTGCCGGGCTCGGCGGCTGTCCACATGCTCCGGGCGCTTCCGGCAATGTTGTCACCGAAGATCTGGTTTTCATGTTTGAGGCCATGGGGCTCAGCACCGGAATCGACCTTGAAAAGTTGCTGGAAGCCCGGCGCCCGATGCGAGACGGTCTGCCGGGTGTCAATGTCTATGGTATGCTCGCCGAAGCCGGGATGCCAAAAGGCTTCGCGCCAGCAACCAACCGGATGAGTGCATGAGCGAGGATACGAGCAACACCAGCAAGGCGCGCAGGACTGGCGCCTCAGTGAAGCCTGCCACGAGCGAGGCAAGCCGGTCCTCCTGGACTCAAGACCCGGCCGGCGTGCGTCGCGATATCCTGGCCGCCGCCCGGGAAGCCTTCGTCGAGAACGGATTTTCGGGTGCGCGCGTCGATGACATCGCCACCCGCACCGCCACCTCGAAGCGGATGATCTACTATTACTTCGGCGACAAACGCGGTCTTTACGCCGCCGTTCTTGAAGAGGCCTATGCCGGCATCCGCAACCATGAACTGAAGCTCGATCTCTCGGTTCTTTCCCCCAGCGAGGCTTTGGCGCAGCTCGCTGGCCAGACCTTCGATTACCACGCGGAAAACCCAGATTTTGTGCGTCTGGTGATGGTCGAGAACATTCACCATGCCCAGCACATTGCCCGATCCGAGCGGATTGCAACGCTGAACCTCACCGCGATTGACACTGTACGAAACATTTACGAGCGCGGCGTCGCGACCGGCGCATTTCGGGCTGATCTTTTGCCGCTCGACATCCACCTGACGATCAGTGCTCTGGCCTTCTACAATGTCTCGAACCGCGCGACGATTCATGCGTTGTTTCAGCATGATATGGGTTCATCTGACGCACTTGAACGTCGGCGCTCGCATGTCATCGATGCTGTTCTGCGCTTCGTAGTCGTCTGACTTTTTCACAGCATGAAACATCATTGTTGACAGGTAAATCGTTTTGAATATCGTCCTCAAATCGTTTTGAAATTCTGCCAACACCAGAATTCAACGCGTTTCGAGGGTTTGATCTGTCATGAGTTTACGCGCGCTCGCTACACGATTGGGACTGTCGATCACCACGGTGTCGCGTGCGCTTGATGGCTATGAGGATGTTGCAAAAGGGACCCGTGCTCGGGTCCGTGAGGCAGCGGATGAGATGGGCTATCGCCCTAATCCTGTCGCCCGTCGTCTGCGCAAGGGCACTGCTGATGCCATCGCGCTGGTGATGCCAACAGAGCCGGGGCGGTTTTTCGAACCGGCTTTCGGCGAATTGCTGGCCGTGATCGGCGAACGGCTGTCTGCTGCGCATCTCGACTTCACCCTCATGGCCGCGCGTCCCGGCCCGGATGAAGCGGCGGTTTATCGCCGTATCGTCGAGGGGAAGCGTGCAGATGCCTGCCTGGTCCTTCAAACGCGCCTCAGAGACGAGCGTGTGGGCTACCTCACAGAGATCGGGCTTCCGTTCCTTTGTTACGGACGAACAGACACCAAAAAACCCTATGCTTTCGTCGATGGGGCGATGGAGGAAGGGTTTGAGGCTCTGACCATGCGCCTCATCACCCTGGGTCGACGGCGGCTGGTGCATCTCGCCGGGCCTTCAAATCTGACATATGCGTCTTTGCGGGCAAAGGGGTTTTGCTCCGCGCTCTCCAGGGCGGGATTGCCGAACGGGCGCGTGATCGAAGTCAGTGGAACCGAAGAGGGTGGATATCAGGCTGCACGCATCTTGCTTACCGAGCCTCAGCGGCCCGATGCGTTGATCTGCGCGACTGACCGGATCGCGCTCGGGGCCTTTCGCGCTGTCACGGAGGTCGGCGCAGGGATCGGCACGGATATCGCGATCACCGGGCACGGAAATATAGAGGCATCGGCCTTCACCGATCCGTCGTTGACCACGATGGAGTTGCCGGTTCTTGAAGCGGGCCGGTCCATCGCCGAGAAGCTCATCGCGCTGATCGGCGGTGCGAAACCCTTAGATTTGCAGGAAGTGGTGCCGTTGCGCCAGATTCCGCGTGCTTCTTCCGGCGAAAGCTGAAGCTGATTTCCGAGCTATTTTTGTCGGAAAGATGCGCACCCTTTTCCGGTGCCATGATCTTTCCCAGCTTCCCCCTGTCATCGTCTTTTTCTCCCCTTGGGTGGAACCTGCCAGCCAGAGGAAAAAATGCAAGAAGCCGGATAACCGCGCATCCAAAACGGCACGTCTTGTGTTAATCCCCTGAGCGGGAGGGCCGCCATGTCCGAAATGGAGCGTTACGGATCGATTGAGAATGCGATCCGCGCCGTCGCCACGGGCGATCGGTTGGCCCTGCGCGCGATTTACGAAGCAGAAGGCGCGCGGCTGAACGGCATCGCGTTCCGCATGCTCAAACGCCGCGCTGCGGCCGAGGATGTCGTGCAGGATACGTTCCTGAAACTTTGGGAGGCGGCGGGAAGCTTTGATGGGCGTGCCGGCTATGGCCGGGCCTGGCTCACCACGATGCTGCGCAACCGCACACTCAATGTTCTGCGTGGCGAGGCGCGCACCGATCTTGTCGATGATTTCGAGCCTCTTGGCCTGGAAAGCGAAGGCGAAAGCGCAGAGGATCGGCTCGCGAGGCTCTCGGATGAATCGACGCTCAAGCGCTGCCTTGAAGGGCTCGATGCCGCGCGGCGCAAGCTGATCGTCCTGGCGTTCACCGAAGGCCTGAGCCACGGGGAAATCGCGGCCAAGCTCGGCGCACCGCTCGGAACGGTGAAAAGCTGGCTGCGACGCTCGCTCCTCTCCTTGCGGGACTGCATGGGATGAGCAGGTTGCCGGATGATCTGGAGGCATTTGCGGGCGAATACGCTTTGGGCACGCTCGACGCTGTAGAGCGGGCACGCGCGGAGCGTCTTGAAGCGGCCGACACCGCTTTTCGCGAGGCGGTGATTGCTTGGCGGCTGCGCCTCGCGCCCCTCGATGAAACTGCTGCGCCTCTCACACCCACCCCCAACCTTTGGGCGCTCATCGAAGCAGGCCTTACAGCGCCAAAACTTGCGCTTTCACCGGCTGAGCCATCCCGTTTCGCGCAGCTTTGGGAGAGCCTGAATTTCTGGCGACCTCTCGGGCTTGCTGGGGGCTTGGCCGGACTGGTGTTGGCGGTTGCGCTCGCGGTGAGCGTCGCACGAGGACCGCTGACACCGGTTTATGTCGCGGTGTTGAACACCTCCGACGGCAAGGCGGCGGCGGTGGTGAATGTCTATGCCAACGGCAATGTCACGCTGATCCCGCTTGAGGATATCGCTGTGCCACAAGGGCGGATCATCGAGGTCTGGACCCTGCAAACGCGCGAGCAGGGCCCGGTTTCGATCGGGCGGATCGATCGGGCGCGCACACTGAAACTCGATCTGAAAAACCTCGGTAAGCCCGAGGCCAATCACCTGTTCGAACTGACCCTGGAGCAGCCCGGCGGTTCACCAACAGGCAAGCCCACAGGCCCGATTCTGATGAAGGGCCTCGCAGCGCGAAGCATCTGAGCGATGCGACCGCACTCTTACAGCGTGCGGAGCAGCCCGGTCGTGACGTCAAACATCGCGCCGTGCAGCGCGAGGCGGCCTTTGCCATGCAAAATGTTCACGCAAGGGAAGGTCAGCAGGTTTTCTATCGAATTGCGAATAGAAGCGAGGGCCAGTCTTTCAGCATAGACCGCATCGGGTTCGTCCTGCTGCGCTGGCAAAGCTTCCGCGGCCGGTGCGATCAGGGTCATCCATTTGCCGATGAAATCGCCGGGCGAAAGCACGTCGTCATCGGTGGGGCTGCGCAGGCGACGCACATAGGAATGCACGCCACCGCAGCGACCATGACCCATCACCACGATATGCCGGATTTTCAGAGCCTGAACGGCGAATTCCAGCGCGGCGGAGGTGCCATGCAGTTCTCCATCCGGCGCATAGGGCGGCACAAGGTTGCCGACATTGCGCACCACAAACAATTCACCCGGTCGCGCGTCGAAAATCACTTCCGGCGAAACGCGACTATCACAGCAAGCAATGACCATGATTTCCGGCTTCTGACCGTTTTCGGCCATCTCCTCAAAGCGTGCGCGCTCTTGGGGCAAACGGCCCTCGCGAAACGCCGCATAACCCTCAAGAAGGCGGGCCGGGAAGCTCGGCAGAAGCGTGGTCATTCAGAAGCGCTCGCCGCGCACGACATCGACATCGCCGATGGTCACAAGCCCGATCTGGCGGGAAAGCACGGCCATGATGCGTTCAAGCACGGCGTCCACGCGTGTCGGATCTGTGATGCAGATCACGCAAACCATCGCGCCAGCGCCGCCGATCAGACCGTCTCGTGTCCAGGCCCCGGTTTTTCCCTTGCCGGCAAGCACGGGAAGCACAGTGTAGCCGGTGACGCCCGCCGTTTCGAGCGCCGTCGACAGCCGGTTCATGGCCGGTGCCTCAAGAATGATCTCGATGCGCTTCTTCCTGTGCATCTCCATGATCAGCCTCCAGAAACCATTTTCGCGAGCCAAAGATAGAGCGGCAACCCAAGGGTGAGATTGAACGGGAATGTTACCGCCAGCGACAGAGTGAGGTAGATCGCCGGACGCGCTTCGGGCAGCGCAAGCCGCATCGCGGCGGGCACCGCGATATAAGAAGCCGAGGCCGCCAGTGTGATCATCAGCGCTGTTCCGCCCGGCGAGAGCCCGAGGAACAGACAGGAGATCGCGGCAAGGCTCGCAGAAATCAGCGGCATGTATAGCCCGAAAAGGATGACGCTCGGCGAGAGAAGCCGCCCGCCCTCGCGCAGGCCACGCCCCGCCACCAACCCCATATCGAGCAAGAACAGGCACAAAACACCACGAAAGGGGTCGATGATGAAGGGAGAAATCATCTTCATCCCCTCCGGCCCGGTGATTGCACCGATGATGAAGGAGCCAACAAGCATCACGATGGAGCCGTTAAAGCCGATTTCGTGCAGCAAAGCGCCCAAAGGTTCGCCCTTGCGTTCGGGCATGGCGCGGCGCGCGAGCAGCAGGGCCGTGAGAATGGCCGGAGTTTCCATGATCGCGGCAATGGCCACGAGATATCCCTCAAAGGGAAGCCCGGCGATGCGCACAGTTTCGGTTGCGGCCACGAAGGTGACGATCGAGATCGAGCCGTAATGGGCTGAAACCGCCGCCGCATCGATTGCGCTCAACCGCGATGTCGCGCGCAGCAACGCATATCCGATGACGGGAATGATGGCAGAAAGCACGATTCCGGCCGCTGCAGCACCGAGCATCTTGGCATCGACGCCGGATTTATGGACCTCGACACCGCCCTTGAAGCCGATCGAGAGCATCAGATAGAGCGCCATGCCTTTCGCGATTTGCTCTGGAATGGTCAGATCTGAACGGGCCATCGCCGCCAGAAATCCCAGCGCGAAGAACAGAACCATCGGCGAAAGGAGGTTCGCTGTCGCAAGATCAAACATCGTCATGACGTGCCCATACCGGGTGCTGTCATCCCTTGGCAAGGCGTGCCGGGATTTCCTCTGTTGCTTCGAACCCCCCGCACAGGCGAGAATACGCCTCCATCCGTCCTTGTTGATCGACGAAAGCCTGCCGATGCCTATGCGTTCCGTCCTCTATGTGCCCGCGAACAATACCCGTGCCATCGAAAAGGCGGCCGGGCTCTCCTGCGATGCCGTTATCCTCGATCTCGAAGACGCCGTCGCGCCCGAGGCCAAGGAGGCCGGCCGTGCAGCCGTGCGCGAGGCGCTCAATGGCAAGGCCTTTGGTGACAAGCCGGTCGTTGTCCGCGTCAACGGTTTCGACCCAGAAGGCAGGGGCGATGACCTCGCCGATGATCTCGCTGCGGTGTTGCCGGCTGATCCGCACGCGATCTTGTTCCCGAAAATCCGTTTCGCGGCGGATGCTGAACGGGCAGAACTCGCACTTGCCGCGAGCCTGGCCCCTGATCATGTCCGCCTGTGGCTGATGATCGAGACTCCGCAAGCCGTGCTCGATTGTGCCGCAATTGCCTCGCTGGCAGCTCGAGAGGAGGCGCGGCTCGAATGCCTCGTGCTCGGCACCAATGATCTTGCCAAAGAGATGCGCTTGCGCACGACGCCCACGCGGCTCGCCCTGCTCAATGCCCTTTCGACAACCCTTCTCGCCGGGCGCGCCTATGGGCTCACCGTGCTCGATGGGGTCTATGGCGATGTGAAAAACATCGCTGGGTTCGAAAGCGAGGCCATGCAAGGCAAGGGCCTAGGCTTTGACGGGAAAACGCTGATCCATCCCACACAGATTGAACCCTGTAACCGGATTTTCTCAGCCTCCATTGCTGAGATCGCGGAGGCGAAGGCGATTGTCGCGGCCTTCGAGGCGCCGGAGAATGCCGGCAAAGCGGTCCTGGTTGTGGATGGCCAAATGGTCGAACGCCTCCACTACGACACCGCCAAACGGATTCTGGGAAGCGGATGACGCGCGCCGGATTCTGGCTCAAGCGGATTCTCGCGGGCGCGCTGATCGTTCTTGCCCTATCCTTGATCTGGGGGCGGTTTTTTCCTTTTCCTTCGACACTGATGCTTGGGCGCTGGATTACCGCACAGGACGTCGATCGTCAGTGGGTGAGCCTGGATCGGATATCGCCGCATTTGCCACGCGCAGTGATCGCTTCGGAGGATCAACGCTTTTGCCTGCATTGGGGCGTGGATTTCGTGGAACTCAGCGGCGTTCTCGCTGATCAGGGCGGGTCGGGCCGCGGCGCCTCCACTATCACCATGCAGGTCGCGAAAAATGCTTATCTCTGGCCAGGACGGTCTTATGTTCGCAAGGCGCTTGAATTGCCTTTGGCTCTCGCGATCAATCTCGCCTGGGGCAAGCCGCGGGTGATGGAGGTCTATCTCAACCTCGCGGAATGGGGTGAGGGGATTTTCGGGGCCGAGGCTGCCGCGCGCCAATATTTTCAGAAGAGCGCGCGCGATCTCTCCGCCGCTGAGGCCGCGCGGCTCGCAGCTGTCTTGCCCAATCCGCTGGCACGTGATGCCAGCCAACCCAGCGCAGCGTCGCGCAGGGTTCTTGGCCGAATGTCCGAGATTTCCGGCCTCACGGACTGCGTTTTACCGTGAGGCCGGACGTTCTTCGAGCGGAATTTTGTCGCTTATTTGCTCATCATGGAACGCACAACGCCGACGATTGCGAGCAGCACGCCGCCGCCCACGCCGCCAGAGGCAACAGATGACACGATACCCCCGAGGCTCATCCCGCCCGAAAGCATACCCGGCAACACAGCACCAATGAGCTGCGCGCCCACACCGCCTCCAACCACGCCGGCAACCGAATTCATCAGCGTCCCGAGGTCGAATTTCGGCATCACCTTCGCGGCGACATTGCCGCCGACAGCGCCGCTCAACAATTGGATAATCAGACTTTCCATGGCTTTCCCCTCTCGCCCATTCTGGATCGTGGGCGAACAGAGAGTGCCACACTTTTTGCATTCGACAAAAATCGAACGCAAAAACGCGATTCACCTGTGCATAAATGCAATTCGGGTCCTGAATTTCAATCCTTTTTCGCGCGGTCGATCGCTTCCAGGATCAGCTTCTGCGCTTCGGCTGCATCACCCCAACCGATCAGTTTGACCCATTTTCCGGGCTCAAGATCTTTGTAGTGCACGAAGAAATGCTCGATCTGTTTCCAGGTGATCTCTGGAAGATCGGTATAGTTTTTCACATGGGCATATCGCTGGGTGAGCTTGGCGGAAGGGACGGCAATGATCTTCTCATCGCCACCGCCTTCGTCATCCATCTTCAGAACACCGATTGGACGAACATTGATCACCGCACCGGGGATGATCGGGCGCGTATTCGCAACCAGCACATCAATCGGATCGCCGTCATCGGAGAGCGTATGCGGCACAAAGCCGTAATTCCCAGGGTAGCGCATGGGCGTGTAGAGGAAACGATCTACCACCAGCGTGCCGGCTTCCTTGTCCATCTCATATTTGATCGGCTCACCGCCAATCGGCACTTCGATGATGACGTTGACGTCCTCGGGAGGGTTCTTACCAATGGCAACAGCTTCGATTCTCATGGCGAACTCCGGAATGGGGAACAGTTTCCCCGGCTCTAGCCTCTGCACCGGGCTGCATCAAGCCGGACCAAGGACGAAGAGCCTTGCGCCTGGGTCATAGGCACCTTTGCCAAGCCTGAAGCACAATGCTATCCGGCCGGCCATGTCCGATGAGAAACCCAGCGCCGACGACCACGCCGCGCGACGCAAAAAGCGCGAAGCGCGCTGGAATCGACCAATCCACTCGACCCGCGAACGCTTGCGCGCCTGGATGGACCTGCTCGTGGTCGATCATGGCGTTTTGCGTCTCTTTCATCTCAACAAGCATCGTGTCGGCGAAAACGTTTGGCGCTCGGCCCAACCCTCACCGCGCGACATTGCCCAGCTGAAACAGCAGGGGTTGAAAACCATCGTTAATCTGCGCGGCGGGCGCAGTCATGGTGCATGGCAGCTCGAAAAAGATGCCGCTGAGCGGCTCGGCATCACGGTGGTTGATCTTGTTTTGCGTTCCCGTGAGGCACCGGATCGCGACACCTTGCTCAACTTACCGACGTTTTTTGCGAGCCTGGAGTATCCGGCGCTCGCGCATTGCAAATCGGGGGCTGACCGCGCGGGGCTCTTTGCGGCGCTTTATCTTCTCGTGGTCGAAGGCGCGAAAGCTGAACACGCCCTTCGCGAACTCACACTGCTCAAGGGCCATTTCCGCTATGCCCAGACCGGCATTCTCGATGCCTTCGTCGAGACCTATCGCGATGAAGGCGAAAAACAGGGCAAGGCGTTTCTCGATTGGGTGCGCGAGGATTACGATCCCGCGCGTCTCGCGGCTTCGTTCAGGCCCAAAAGCGTTTCAAGCCTGTTGGCTGATCGGATTCTCAGGCGGGAATAGGCGAAATTATCGCTCCCCAGAGCGCTCGACATCGGTGTCGCGCATTTATCCCCTTGCTTTGGGAAACACCTAAAAGGGGAACTAGCTGTGGATTGGTCGTTCAGAGACAGGCATGCCGTCTACCGGCCGCGGGAGCGATGATCGGTGCGTCAGAACGGTATCGGCGAGAACATCCCTGAACTGCTTGATCGCGGCCTGCCAGCTGTATTGGGCCGCAACCGCCACACAATCCGCCGGATCGAGCGTCAGGCAGGCCTGAGCAGCCATGCGTAAATCTTCGCCTAGCACGCCGGCTTTTGTCCCGCCGATGATGTCAATTGGGCCCATCACGGGGTAAGCGGCGACAGGCAGGCCGGAAGCCATCGCCTCGAGCAACACAACACCGAAAGTATCCGTGCGGCTCGGGAATACGAAAACATCGGCCTGGCGGTAAACCTCCGCAAGTTCTGCTCCGGTCTTCGCACCGAGAAACACAACATCCGGATACTGCGCTTTCAGAGCGGCGAGCTGGGGGCCTTCGCCCACGATGACTTTTGTTCCCGGCAGATCGAGCGAGAGAAAGGCTTCGAGATTTTTCTCGACCGCCACGCGCCCGACATTGAGAAAAACCGGGCGAGGCCAATCTTCGCGCGCCTCAATGCGTGGCGAAAACCGAGAGAGATCGACCCCGCGCGACCAGCGGCGGATATTCTTGAAACCGCGCGATCTCAGATCATCTTCGAGCGATTGCGTCGAGACAAGAATGGCCTCCGCTGCGTTGTGAAACCGGCGCAAAGCAGCATAAGACCAACTGACAGGGACCGGCAGGCGCGCCCTGAGATATTCCGGAAAACGGGTGTGGTAGCTTGTGGTGAGTGGCACGCGATGTTTGAGGGCAACATTGCGCGCTGCGAGCCCGATTGGACCTTCGGTTGCAACATGCACGATGTCTGGCTTGATCTGTCGGAAGCGCGCGGCGATTGATCCTGGCGTCAGCATCGCAAGCCGGATCTCGGAGTAGCCGGGCATTGGCATAGTTCGGAACTGATCGGGCGTGAGGAAATGGAGGTCCATCCCCAGGCCAGGGCCAAGAGCACGCACTTGTTGAAGAGTGCGGACAACACCGTTGATCTGCGGTTCCCATGCATCGCTAGCGATCAAAACCTTCATCAGGCGGCCTTTGCTACACTGGCGGTCACCGGCACCTGTGGCTGGATTGGTTTTTCGCGCAATTCATCCGCAAAGCGGATGATGCGGAATGTACCATCATAGTCCTCAACAAGCGCCGTGCAGCTTTCGACCCAATCTCCGCAATTCATGTAGCGAATGCCCTCGATCGGGCGGTCTGCTGCGTGATGGATATGGCCGCAAATCACACCGGTTGTATTGTTTTGTGCCGCTTCCGCAGCCAAAAATGATTCAAAATTGCCGATATAGTTGACGGCATTTTTGACCTTGAGCTTCGCCCAGGCGGAGAGCGACCAATAGGGCAACCCCATCCGCCGACGCACCCGGTTTACAATACCATTGCTCCAGAGCGCCAACTCATAGGCCCAGTCGCCGAGCAAAGCGAGCCAGCGTGCATGCGCGACGACGACGTCGAATTCATCTCCGTGCAGGACCAGGTAATCCTTGCCATCGGCTCCGCGATGGATGGCGCGACCAGCTATCTCGATGCTGCCAAAGGTCAGTCCTAAATAATCGCGCAAGAACTCATCGTGATTGCCAGGAATATAGATGAGACGGGAACCTTTGCGGACTTTACGCAGCAACTTCTGTACAACGTCGTTCTGTTCCTGCGGCCAATACCAGCCCGCCTTGAGACGCCAGCCATCCACAATATCGCCGACGAGGTAGACGACATCGGCATCGTAGCGGCGCAAAAACTCCAGCAAAAGTCCTGCCTGGCATCCCGTCGTTCCAAGATGCAGGTCTGAAATGAACAATGTGCGCACGCGAATCGGTTCGGACTCAGTCATGTCCACCCCCTTTTGGGGCCAGCCTTCTTTCAGCCCTGTGCGACAGCGGCATGACAGTGGCGTCATGTGTCTGTCATAGCAAGTCGGCATGGACGGGTTATGTCGAATACTCGAAACCTTGTTGTCGATTCGCG
>JBOFZC010000126.1:0-3088 GCA_051654985.1 Rhabdaerophilum sp. | reverse complement strand
GGCTCAGGAGGTGCGTCATGGAAGCAACCATCCGGCGTTATGCTCAGCTCTCGATCGCACGCGGTTGTGGCTTCGGAGCGCTTACCATTGCTACATTGATGGTCGGCTCGGCGAGTGATCTTTCGTTGTTTTTTCGCTCTGGCGGCATTGGCACGCTTCTGATGTGCTTCATCCTGTTGCTGAAAGCTGCCCGCGCCGAGCGAACACCGGTCAGAGAGACCGAAGTCTGGATCATTATGCCCAAAAATCTTCGGCCTGCGCCGGAAGTCGCGGCGCCTCTGATCGCTCAGGCACGCCGCGATTACTTGCTGAAATTCGCCTATATCGCGGCTGTTGCGGCTGGCCTCGAATTTGCTGCGGATCTCGTCCTCACGCTTTCGAAATACGCCTAGATCTTCACGACCACGCGACCGCGTGTTTGCCCCGCGAGAATCGCCGGGCCAAGCTCAGGCAAATCGTCGAGCGTCGCCTCCTCGATCATGCTCTCGAGTTTATCGAGGGGCAGGTCGCTTGCGATGCGCTGCCACGCCGCGAGGCGGTCGGGATACGGCTTCATCACACTGTCGATGCCCAAGAGATTAACCCCGCGCAGCAGGAACGGAATGACGGTCGTGGGCAGGTTCGCCCCACCTGCAAGACCCACGGCTGCGATCGAACCGCCATATTTCATCTGCGTGAGAACCCGCGCCAGCATGGGTCCGCCGACATTGTCGATCACGCCCGACCAGATCTCCCTATCGAGCGGGCGGGTGGGGGCATCGGCGAGTTCTGTACGAGAAACAATTCGGCTGGCACCAAGGCCCTTGAGATAGCCTTCCTGCTCAGGCCGGCCAGTGACCCCCGCAACCTGATAGCCGCGTTTCGCGAGAATGGCGGTGGCAACTGAACCCACGCCGCCGGCGGCTCCCGTCACAAGCGCCTCGCCGCTTGCAGGGGTGAGGCCATGCGCTTCCAGCGCCATCACCGCGAGCATGGCCGTGAAACCGGCGGTGCCGACAGCCATTGCTTGCCGGGTCGTGAGGCCTGCGGGGAGGGGGACGAGCCAATCGGCTTTCACGCGCGCTTTTTCGGCGTAACCACCCCACCAGATTTCACCCACGCGCCAACCCGTGAGCACGACCTTGTCGCCCGGCTTATAGCGTGCATCGGACGAGGTCTCGACCGTGCCGGCGAAATCGATGCCCGGCACGTGCGGATAGGTTCGCACCAGCCCCCCGCCGCCGGTGATGCAGAGGCCATCCTTGTAATTCACGGTGGAATATTCAACGTGGACTGTCACGTCGCCATCGGCAGGCAGGGTGCTGTCATCGAGGGTCTTGATCGCTTGCGAGACGGTCCCATCGGCTGCCTTGTTCACAACCAGTGCCCGAAATCCCATGATGCCCCTCGCATATTGCTTGATAATGTTGACTTCCCCCGTTTCGTCGCCGACTTCACGAGTGGTGTTTTGCAAGTAGGGCTTGGGCAACGAAACGTCACGGCCCGTCCCGCTTCAACTTTCGGGTGAGAATTCTCGCATGGCTAATCTCGAAATCGAAACACGCGGCAAGATCGCGCTTCTCACGCTCAATCGGCCCGAGCGGCGCAATGCCATTGATGATGCCACAATCGAGGCCATCGAGGCGTTTTTCACGCGCCCGCCAGCGGGTGTGAAGGCGGTGGTTCTGCGCGCGGCAGGCGAGCATTTCTGCGCCGGGCTCGATTTGCAGGAGCATTATGACAAGAATCGAGGCCCGGTCGAGTTCATGCGCATGTGCCAGAACTGGCATCGCGCTTTTGACGCCATGCAGTTCGGTGGCCTACCGGTGATTGCGGCCTTAAAAGGTGCCGTGGTCGGCGGCGGGCTTGAAATTGCTGCCGCGACACATGTGCGCGTTGCGGAAAAATCGACGTTTTTCGCACTTCCCGAGGGGCAGCGCGGCGTCTTCACCGGCGGCGGAGCCACCGTGCGTGTGGCTCGGATCATGGGCCCGTCGCGGATGATCGACATGATGATCGCAGCGCGCACCTATGATGTTCAGCGCGGTTTTGATGTCGGCCTGGCACACGAAATCGTCGAGAACGGGCAGGCTGAGGCGCGCGCCATCGCGATCGCGGAAGCGGCGGCTGAACATTATGATGTCACGAATTTCGCGATCATCACCGGCATATCGCGCATCAATGATATGTCGACGACCGACGGACTCTTCACAGAAAGCCTGCTCGCGGGGATGGTGATGACCAACCCTGACCTCCGCCCAAGCCTCGAGACATTTTTCGCGAAGAAAGCGCCGAGGCTGGAACCGAAAGGTTAGACCGCCGACAAGTTCCGCCTTGCCTTGGCCGCACGGCTTGGCTAACGCTGCGGCGCGTTGCGGGCGTTGTGTAATGGTAAGACCCTAGCCTTCCAAGCTAGAGACACGGGTTCGATTCCCGTCGCCCGCTCCAGAATCCTTGATCCCAAGCCTTTTGAAGCACGCTCAATGTCGCGCGGGGGCGTTCGTCGGTCACTTTTCCAGGCGGACATTCTTGGCGCCGACCGGACCAAGGCCCGGCGGAACCGGGACGCGCGATTTCGAGTAGTTCGCGTTGAGCACGAGGTTCGGCCCATCACGCAAATCAAGCCGATTAACAAGAAGCACGGTGTAATCGCTCTCCTCGGCGACTGTGCCAGGCGCATCGATCAGCAATCGACCGCCGGGAAGATAAATCGTGCCGTTCAGGCGGCGTGCGCGCAACGTGTTGATTTGATGGAAATTGGTGTCCTTCACGCCAGATTGCTGATCGTTTGCGGCCCCATTGATGCCTTCCCAGATCAAGAAACCTGCCATATTGCCGGTTTCAGGCGCTGACAGATCGATCAAAGCGTTCTGGGTGAAGCTGAAATAGGCGGGACGCCTTAGGGTATCATCGCTACCCCAGAGATAAATCCCGACGCGATCCCCGACCAGTTCGGCATTGCCAGAGACTGTCAAGCGTCCTTGAATGGCATACACACCTGGCGACATACGCACTTTTGCGTCGCCTGAGATAAAGACATTCCCACAGTAATTGCCGGGCGTCATGGTGTGCGTTCCGCCTTTAAAGACGGTATCTTTATATGTCACAC
>JBOFZC010000125.1:0-7191 GCA_051654985.1 Rhabdaerophilum sp. | reverse complement strand
TCATGGTGCGGATCGAGCGGTTGCATCTCGAGCAGGATGCGGGAAAATCCATCCATGATCAGGATCCTCTGAATTCTTTCGTCGATCTCAATCGCGCCGGCGTAGCGCTGATGGAAATCGTTTCGAAGCCGGATCTGCGTTCGGCCGAGGAAGCGCAGGCTTACGTGACCAAGCTGCGCACCATCCTGCGTTACCTCGGCACCTGCGACGGCGACATGGAAAAGGGCAATCTGCGCGCTGACGTGAACGTCTCGGTGCGCCAGCCCGGCCAGCCCTTCGGCACGCGTTGTGAGATCAAGAACGTCAACTCCATCCGCTTCATCGGTCAGGCAATCGATGTCGAGGCGCGCCGGCAGATCGGCATTCTCGAGGATGGCGGCAAGATCGATCAGGAAACGCGCCTTTACGATCCTTCCAAGCGCGAGACGCGCTCGATGCGCTCGAAGGAAGAGGCGCATGATTACCGCTACTTCCCCGACCCCGATCTGCTCCCGCTCGTGCTGCCGGAAGGCTTTGTCGAAGAGCTCGCCAAGCACCTGCCGGAATTGCCGGATGCGAAAAAGGCGCGCTTCATCGGCCAGTATGGCCTCAGCGCTTACGATGCGAGCGTGCTCGTGGCCGAGCGTGAAAGCGCGGACTTCTTCGAATCTGTTGCAAAGGGTCGCGATGGCAAGATCGCCGCGAACTGGGTGATCAACGAACTCTTCGGCCGCCTCAATAAGGACGGCAAGACGATTGAGACGTCGCCCGTGAGCGCGGCGCAGCTCGGTGGCATTATCGATCTCATCGGTGCGGGCACCATCTCGGGCAAGATCGCGAAGGATGTCTTCGAGATTATCTTCACCGAGGGTGGCGACCCGGCGGATATCGTCGAGAAACGCGGGCTGAAGCAGGTTACGGATACCGGCGCGATCGAGAAGGTGGTCGATGAGATTATTGCTGCCAACCCTGAAAAGGTTCAGCAGGCCAAAGAGAAGCCCACGCTTCTCGGCTGGTTTGTGGGGCAAGTGATGAAGGCCTCGGGCGGCAAGGCCAATCCGGGTGCGGTGAATGACCTGCTGAAGGCAAAGCTGGGGATCGAGTGAAGCCTTCTGCGTATTTTGCCGCAGGCCTTAAGCATAAGTAAACATTGACGGTGCAATTTTCTTTCAATGCAATATAACCGTGCGTCATTGCAAGCAACCCCGCTTGCCGCACGGCTCTCCGCCGACGGAGCGCACCAATAGGAGTTGTTCATGCGTATCACGGAGAGCTTGGCTATGGCGGCAAACCCGGGCTCTTCAGGGCCGCATTTTGTTCCCTCAGGGCCCCCGATTTTTGATCCTCCGGAAACGATCCGCGGGACAGCCGGCGCCGATACGATCAATGGCACCGCTGGCGACGATTTCGTGCGTGGTGAACTCGGCGATGACATGGTTCAAGGCTTTACGGGCAACGATACGCTTTTTGGCGGCCTGGGGAACGACACTGTTCGCGGCGGGCTCGGCAACGACAAAATTTATGGCGATGACCGCGACGACGGCTTTTTCAAAGATGGCGGGAACGACGCTCTTTACGGCGATGCGGGCAATGACACGATTGAAGGCGGTGCCGGCGACGACAGAATTTGGGGCGGTGACGACAATGACACAATCGAGGGTGGCTTCGGCAACGATCAGATCTGGGGCGGAAGCGGGCGGGATGTGATCAATGGCGGCTTCGGAAATGATCTGATCCGGGGCGGAACGGGCGATGACACGCTGAGCGGGGGCGGCTCTTCGGGCCGTTACGGTCCCGGCGGCGATGATACGCTTTACGGTGAAGACGGAAACGACGCCCTCTCCGGGCTCGAGGGCAATGACAAACTCTATGGCGGAGCGGGGAATGACACCCTCTTCGCGGGTTCCGGGCGATACGATATCGCTCAGGGCGGTGCCGGAGATGATCTCATTTATGGCGGCTCCGGCTACAATGATGTCTGGGGTGGGTCCGGAAACGATACGTTCGTGCTCGGCTATTTCCAAGGCGAAAGACCGCTTCTTGGCCAAGGTGAAGTGCAGTGGGACACCACAGCGATCCATGATTTCAATGTCGGCGACGCGATCAGGCTCTATTGGGACAAGCTGTTCGGCCAGCCCGAGCCCGCAGGCGGCTGGAGGCAGCCGGATCAATTGATCGAAGCTGATGGACTGCATCTCTACTGGAACCAGGGCAGCGCAGATGTCTTGCTTCTGGGCGTCTATTCCTATCTCACTTGGAATCCAACCAACGATACGTTCTCGTTAGCCGGGTAAGGCTAAAATTGGCGCCGGACTGCGCTGTCGGTTCGACTGGATAGTCGGCCCGGCTTCGTTGTCGGCGTCAAGATATGGCCTATCGGAGGACGAAAGCGGACCACTCAGTATTCCTCACCCTTTGGTTTCATTAAGAAAATATTGACAACTCCCGTCTTGGCGCGCTGCAATGCGATCATGCGCAGTTGCAAGTTTGATCACTTGCAGCCTTGTTCTCTGGGGAGAGAACCGAGCAACAGGAGTTTTTTATGAGCACGTCCCAAAACACTGCACTTGCTTCCAAAGGACCCAACGCCTCTGCTTCGCCAAACTTCATCGGCGGGACATTTGGCGACGATGTGATCAAGGGCACAGCGGGTGACGACATCATCGATGGCTATGGTGGCAACGATGAAATCCGGGGTTTCGGTGGCAAGGACCAAATCCGCGGTGGAGATGGAAACGACCACCTCTGGGGCGATGATGGCAACGACTCCATAACCGGCGGGAGCGGAAACGATTCCATCAGCGGTGGCGCGGGCGATGACGGCATCAATGGCGATGCCGGCGATGACAAGATCTGGGGAGATAGTGGGAACGATAGCATCACCGGTGGGCAAGGGAATGACCAAATCTGGGGTGGCATCGGGGATGACTTTATCTCCGGCGACAATGCCCGCCAGGCTGGCTGGGGCAATGATGAAATCTCGGGCGGCGAAGGCAACGACACCATCGATGGTTTTGGTGGCAACGACCACATCTGGGGCGACGGCGGGAACGACAAGATCAATGCCGGTTTCGGGAATGATTCTGTCAGTGGCGGTGCTGGCAATGACGTGATCGCCGGAGAAATCGGCTACAATCTGCTCTGGGGCGATGGCGGTGCAGATCTCTTCATTCTTGGGCGCAATTCCGACGGTGGCGTCGGTTCCGAGTTCTCCATCATTCATGACTTTTCGGTCGAAGACGGCCTCAAGCTCGATTGGGCGCGGTTCAATGGTTTGCAACCCCCGCCCGGTGGCTGGCAGGGACCGATCCAAGAGCTGAGATCCGATGGACTGTATGTCTGGTGGGGCCAAGCCAATGCCATGGCCGTGCTGAAGGGCGTCTATTGCTACCTGACATGGGATGCCCCATCCGATTCTTTCCGGTTGCCCGCGCCGGGACATGGACTTGTCATGAATGGCGATATTCGCTCCGATCATCATGCTGCGCCCGCACCCATGTCGACGCTCGCCTGCGACCTTTTTGTGCTGTAAGCGAGGGGCATGATCGCCTTGAAAATCCGTCCTGCGCGTGATGATGACGCGCAGGACCTCTTCGGCCTGATGGCCCTGTGTTTCGCCGATTACCTCGGCTGTTTTGTCGATCCGCATGACGACATGCCCGATCTTGTCAAACCCGGACATTGGAAAGAGCGGCGCGGCCGCGATGGCCGGTTGCTCGGCGGCGAGTTCTGGGTGGTCGAGGATGAGCGCGGCAGGGTCTGTGCCTCGATGGCGCTCGATTTCCCGGAAATCGCGGAAGATGACCACCCTTTGGCGGAGCTCCATCGCCTATACGTGCGGCCCGATAAGCGCGGCAACGGTCTCGCCGCCGATCTCGTTTCTCGGGCAGAAGCTCAGGCGCGGGATGGCGGCGCAAAGCGGATGATCCTGTGGTCGGATACGCGATTTGCAACGGCACACAGGCTCTACGAGCGGCTGGGTTATGCTAGAGGTGGCACGCGGGACCTCGGCGATATCTCGCATTCCCAAGAGTTCTTTTTCGATAAAGAACTGTGAGGTTGCGCCGCAATTCCTGCACATTTCGTTCAGGTCCCTGTCAGCTTCATCGAATTAGTGTGTGATCATCGCCGGGGAGCCGGCTGCCCGATTTCGCTGGAGGCATCCATGTCTGTCACTGTGAAGAAGACGTCCGCCTTGGCCGCCGCGGCACTGGTCGCTGCTTTCGCTGTTATGCCGATGAACGCCGCCGAAGCCCGCTATGGTCGCAAGGGCGCGCTGATTGGCGGCCTTGCCGCCGGTGCGCTGATTGGCGGCGCTTTGCTCGCGCCCCGCGCCTATGGTCACCCCTATTACGCACCGGCCTATGGCGGACCAGTCTATGTCGAGCCGGAAGATTGCTACGTCGTGACCCGCCGCGTCTGGGATGAGTATCGCGGTCGCTTCGTTCGCGTGCGCCAGCAGGTCTGCGAGTAATCTGAGCGGCTTTCAGAAGGCATCATGACCCCGTCAGTCCAAAAGGCTGGCGGGGTTTTCTTTTTAAATGCCGGGAATAACGATCTGCAGTTTCTCAGTGATCTGCTTGAACAAGGGCGAGGCCACCAGAAGATAGCCGGGCGCGAAATACGTCACCATCCAGGCGAAAGCGCCGATGATGTTGGCGATCATGAAAGGAACCGGGGGCAGGCGCGACAGACCGGCAGCGATGGGAATCATCACGCGCAGCGGGCCGGCAAAATGCCCGATCAGGACACCCAATGTGCCCCAGCGGCGTGAGAAATCCTGCGCGCGGGCGATCGTATCCGGATAGTTTTTCAGCGGCCAAGTGGTGAGGATGCGCTCGTGCATCGTCGCGGTCACGAGATACATCAACGAGAAGCCGAGCGCAGAACCAAGACCACCAGCAATCAACGTCGGCAGGAGCGGGACGCCCGCGGCGCCCATCAGTCCAGAAATCGCGATGAAAAGGATGGTCGAGGGAACCAGAATCGAGAGAATGATAATTGTCTCGGCAAAGGCCATCAGAAAAATGATGAGCGGTGCCCAGGCATGGTTGTTCCGCACGAACTCGATGATCATTTCCACGCTGAGGTTGAAAGGCATCGGGTCCCGTTTACATGCGAGGAAGGCCAGCCAGGAAAGGCTTCAACGGAACTAATGCAAGCGCTCATCTGCGTCTAGTAAAGACGTATCAATTCGCGCCCTAAAGTGGCAGTTTTCCTACGACACGGTGAAGAAAAGCGGGCTAGCGCCCTTGAGCCTTCATGCGTGCACGGCATTCCACGTTGAAGACACGCCAAGTTTTGCCCTGCGCGGTCAGGGCGGCCTTGTTCTGCCGCCATTCCGCTCCACAGGCGCGCATGCGGTTGTCATTGGCGAGCTGCGCTTCGGAACGCTGGCGCTTCGGCTTCGGAGCTTCAGTCGATGTAGTCGGGGCAGTCTGTGTCGCGACCGGCGGGGTAGTGTTGCGAGCATTCCCAGGGCGCAAAGGGTTTGGCGGTGCAGGGACGGTCTGCGCCAGAGCAAGACTGCTGCACAAAATCGAAGCGACCAAAAATCCAGATTGAAACAGTCGCATAGAGCCTCCGAACAATGTGCCCTTCACAAGAGCCCAGCTAGCCACGGAAGTGCGAGAAGATCAACTGGCCTAGTTCTTGATCACCAACCCTTGTCCGGTTGGCAATTCAAGAACATGACAGCCTCTTGCGGCAAACCAAGGCTCTTCGGCAAGGCGCTGCGGGCGATAGCCAAGCCAGCCGTAATCATCCAGAACAATGACGCCGCCCGGAACGATACGATCAAACAAAACTTCCAGAGCACCGATCTCCGCATCAACATTGTTCAGATCCAGATGCATGAAAGCAATTTTTTTCGGCGAGACACTGGCCAACACATCAGGAACCTTACCTTGTGTGACGGTAACGTTCGGATATTCGGCAAAACGTTGCTTCACTTCCGCAAAAAGCTCTTTGCTATGCTGTGGCATCGCATGGTGCGGTAGGTCTGGATCGTGGTCAAAAAGATCATAGAGATAATAGTGGCGGTCCGGAAACTTCTTAAACTCTACTGTGTCGCAAATCACACGTGCGGTTATGCCGCGGTAACAAGCGCATTCAACAAAATCCCCCTGGAGGCGTAAGCCATTCCGGAAGCCCCATAGCACCACGGCCATACGCCAGAGAATGGAATATTCGGCATCGGTCGTTGCATGTGCGCCATGGCTTTCCATAAACTTACGGTCGTCTAGGAAGCTCAAATTGCGATGGTAGGTAAAAAGATTGTCACCGGTGTAGATGCCGGCTGGATTAGTTATGCTGTTAATCGCGGTCTGAATGGCGTTAAAAAATTTTGGATAATCCTGAGTGGAGTAAAAAGCTGTTCCAAAGTGATTTTTCAAAGGGTTAGCCTTTCGGGCACGTGCTGGATCGAATCAAGTCTTGCTGCTTTCAGTATTTCTGACAGTTCAACGTCTGTCACTTCCGCACTAGGACGCGGGCAGGGGGGCTAGCGCGCACCTCTCTGGGCGCTTATTCATGAAGCCCGCACGTAGCGTAGGTGACCCATGAAACCGATCGATCTCTATTACTGGCCGACCCCGAATGGCTGGAAAATCTCCATCATGCTCGAGGAATGCGGCCTTCCCTACGAGACGCACCTCATCGATATCGGCAAGGGCGACCAGTTCAAACCCGAGTTCCTTGCGGTTTCACCCAACAACAAGATCCCGGCCATCGTCGATTACGAAACCACAGGCGGTGAGCCGATCTCGGTCTTCGAGAGCGGGGCGATCCTGCAATATCTTGGGCGAAAAACCGGCAAATTCTATCCGGTCAACGAGCGCAAGCGCGTCGAGGTCGATCAGTGGTTGTTCTGGCAGATGGGCGGGCTCGGGCCGATGGCCGGGCAGACGCATCATTTCCGCATCTATGCGCCGGAGAAGATTGAATACGCGATCAACCGCTACACCAATGAGACCAAGCGCCTTTACGGCGTGCTCAACACGCGGCTCAAAGATCGGGAATATGTCGCGGGCGATTATTCCATCGCCGATATCGCGATTGTTGGCTGGGCGAAGCTCTGGGAGCGTCAAGGGCAGGACATCACCGAATTCCCGCATCTGAAGCGTTGGCTCGATACCGTGCTTGCGCGCCCGGCCGTGCAGCGTGGCCTCGCAGTGGGTGCAGAAAAGCGCGACCCATCCGGGCAGCGCATGC
>JBOFZC010000124.1:0-5920 GCA_051654985.1 Rhabdaerophilum sp. | reverse complement strand
CTGGCCTTCACAAGGGTTGCATCCGACACCAGCGCAAAATCGAGATCGACATGGTCGATCAGGAAATCCGGCACACGATAATCCGAGAGGCGGATGACGGGGGATTGGTCGGGGCGCATCGTATTCTCCTGAGCTGTTCTTCGATGTCGCGCGGTCATATCGATTCCGCAATCATCCCAGATGGGCGACCCGTCGAAAACCACAGAATACAGAGTGAAAGTGTCATTTCAGGCCGTGGCGACGGCAATGCGTCACCAGCATCAACATCAAGGTGCATGAGGCGATGGTCAACGCCAAGAGGCTGTAAATCAGCGGCCCGGTGCCGGCGGATTCCAGCACGAAGCCGCCGATCACCGGCGCAGCTGCGCCGGCCAGGCCCGATGCAAAGGTGATTTTTCCGAGGCGTTCGCCATAGCCGCGCGAGCCGAAGATCACCAGTGTGAGCGCTCCTCGCGCGATGGTCATGAGCCCGTTAGAGATACCGTAAAGCAGCGCAAAAAGGCACCCGATCAGAATGCTGCCGCTCGCCACGATCAAGACCAGGAAGGAGAGTGGCAGCAGTACTGTGGCGAAAGTGGCGCTTTGAAGCGCTGTGTAGCGGTCTCCGGCCACCATCTCGCCCATGCGTCCGAGAACCTGACAAATTCCGACAAAGCTTGCGACGAAAACAGCCGTGGAAGCCGAAAACCCCAATCCCTCGAGGATTGGAAAAACCAGCAGCGACCAGGCATTGAAGATCACAGCATTGGTCGCGAGCACCGCCGCGATCAGCAGGAAGGCCTGCATCGTCGCCTCATCCGGCACGCCGGCGGAGACGCTGTTTGCAAGCTTTGCTTCTGCTTCTTGAGGCTTTCCACCCATCAGCAGCCAATGCAGAGGGGTGCAGATGACGAAATTGATCAGCGCAAAAAACAGAATCACGCCGCGCCAATCCATGAAGGTTAGCATCCAGGCCGTCATCGGCCACGAAATCGTGGAAGCGAGCCCACCGAGGAAGGTGAGAAAGATGATGGCTCTGCGCGCCTGCCGTCCGGCAAGCTGCGTCAGCCCGGTGAACGCCGCGCTGTAGAGTGCCATCGGGGTTGCGATGGAAATCAGCGTCCAACCAAAAAAATAGAGTGTTGCGTCGCTCGCACGGGAGATCGCGAAAAGGCCAGTGGCGATGAGCAAGGAACCCGCCGTCATCACCTCGCGTGCGCCACGTCTGTCTTGCCAGCGGCCGATCCAGGGGCCGAGGAGAGCCGCGCCCACCAACGTCATGGACACGCCAAACAACATCACGCCTTTGGGTAGGCCGATATCGCGGGCGATTTGCCCGCCCATCAGCGAGAGCAGGTAATAGGTCGTGCCCCAACCGATGATCTGGGTGCAACCCAAGCCCCATATCGCGCGCTTCACTTCTGGTGAAAGGGCTGGGCGGCCGGCGGGCTGGGCGGGATTCGTCATCTCCCCAAGGCTATGGGCGTGGCGGAAAAAAGAAAAGGGCCGCGCCGTGCAGCGCAGCCCTAGAATTTTTACAGCGAGGCAAAGAAGCTTATTGCTTTACCTTGGCCTTCAGCAGCGGAACCCAGCGATCATTTTCGCTTTTCACAAGTGCAGCCAGAGCGGCCGGAGAAGCGCCCGCCGCATCCGGCACCACACCGCCGAGATCCTCAAGCTTCTTCCGGGTCGCAGGGTCAGTCACGGCTTTCACCAATGCGTCCGAGAGCTTCGCTGCGACATCCGCTGGGATACCCTTCGGCGCGAACATGGCATTCCACGCTGAAACCTGGAACTGCGGCAAGCCCGCTTCCGCCGTCGTCGGTACATCCGGGAGCGAGGGCGAACGTGTCGGCGTCGCAATGGCGATGCCGCGAACCGCGCCACCACGGACTTGCCCCGAAACCGAGACGATCTGGTCGCACATGTAGTCCACCTTGCCCGAGACAAGGTCAGTCAAAGCGGGGCCGGTGCCCTGGTAAGGGATTGCTGCCGGGTCAATTCCCATCATGGAGTTCAGCAGAATGCAGGTGACGTGAGACACTGCGCCCGAACCGGCATGTGCCTGGTTGATCGTTTTCTCGTTTTTCTTGGCGAATTCGATGAATTCCTTGAGGTCTTTGACCGGCAAATCCTTGCGGGTCACGATCACGATTGGCGTGCCGGCCGCGAGCCCGATGGGCGTGAAATCCGTTTGGGGATTGTAGGCGAGGTTGGGGTAAAGCCCGGGTGCCGCGCCATGCGTGCCCATATGGCCCATCATGATTGTGTAACCATCGGCTGTGGCGCGAGACGCGCGAGTGATGCCGGTGGTGCCGCCAGCGCCGGCGACATTCTCGACCACGATCGTTTGGCCCAAGGTCTTCGACATGTTCTCGCCCACGATGCGGGCGATCACGTCGGTCGGGCCACCAGCCGCGAAAGGCACGATCATGGTGATCGGCTTGTTTGGAAAGGCTTGCGCGAAAGCTCCGGCAACACCAAGGGCGAGCCCCGTGCCGACCATCAGAATACGACGAGTGAATGACATTCTCTTCTCCCTAGATCTTCGTGTTTTTCATCATTGTTGAGGATTATGGGGCGGTAAGGCCCCTGCGGCCAGAGCCTGCGAGACCACTCTGTCCGGATTTTATTTCCGCCAGGCTGCTCAGCGATCACCCGTTATTTTTTGATCCACCCTTTTTGAGCTCTTCGAGACGGCGTCGCGCTTCGCCATGCGCCCATTCGTCGATGCGATCGACGGTGGGACGCGAGAGCACCTTGCGATATTCGGCTTCCGCCCCCGCCAGATTACCGTCCCTTTTGAAAACCTCGGCTCTCCCGAGATAGGCGGCGGGGTAAGCCGGCTTGATGCTGATCGCCTTATTGTAGTCTTCGAGCGCCATTTTGTCGTTTCCGAGCGCCACCCAGGTATCGCCGCGATAGTCGAAAATCTCGTGGTCTCTGGGGTTGAGCGCTGCTGCGGCTCCAAAATCCGCAATGGCAGCGTTGAGATCGCCCATGCGGCGTTTCCAGTCCGCCATCTGCTTGTAGTAAGCTGATTTCTGCACGTCGTTGAGCTTGCGCGACGAAGCCATAACTCTCTCGCAAGCGGCGAGACCGACCTGCCAGTAGTTTTTGTCTTCGTAATCGGTGGTGCCGATCGAGAAGCAGATTTTCTCGTCATCGGCACGAGCCGGAGCCAGCGACAAAGCGATCGTTGTCAGCAGAATAGCTAGTCGCAACACAGCGCTCTCCCTTCGCCCGATGCGTTTGGATGGCCGATCAATCCTCGACGAACACCTCATCGCGTTTTTTGCGCAAGGCCGGTGTGATCGCCAGGATCAGCAAGATGGTCGAAACCACGATGAGCACGGTTGAGATCGGGTGCTTGTCGAAGTTCACAAAGGTCCAGGGGTCGCCGCGCGAGAGAAGCATGGCCTGACGCAACTTCTCTTCCATGATCTTGCCGAGCACGAAAGCGACCAGCATCGGCGCCGGTTCGAAGCCGAGCTTGATCAGGAGATAGCCTACCAACCCGAAGAACGCTGTCAGAACCACGTCAAAAGGCTGGTTGTTGATCGAGTAGACGCCGATCGCGCAGAAAAACAGGATCGCCGGGAACAGCATGCGGTAAGGCACCCGCAGCAGGCGCACCCAGAGGCCAACCAGCGGCAGGTTGATAATCACCAGCATCAGGTTGCCGATCCACATCGAAGCGATCAGGCCCCAGAAGAGGTCGGGCTGCTTCGTCATGATCTGCGGACCAGGCACAATGCCGTGGATCGTCATCGCACCCACCATCACCGCCATCACAGCATTCGGCGGAATACCGAGCGTGAGGAGCGGGATGAACGAGGTCTGTGCCGCGGCGTTATTGGCTGATTCAGGTCCTGCAACACCGCAGATCGCGCCCTTGCCGAATTCCTGCGGCTTCTTCGAAATCTTCTTCTCAAGCGTGTAAGCTCCGAAGGCCGCGAGCACTGCGCCGCCACCGGGCAGGATGCCGAGAACCGATCCGAGCAGGGTTCCGCGCGCCACGGCCGGTGCGGCCTCCTTCAAATCCGCGCGCGTCGGCATCAGGTTCGTGACCTTCTGGCTGACGATATCGCGACTCGATTGGGCCTCAAGATTGCGCAAGATTTCCGCAAAGCCGAACATGCCCATCGCAAGCGTGACGAACTCAATGCCATCCGCGAGTGGCAGATACCCGAAGGTCATGCGCTGCTCGCCAGTCTCCAAATCGGTGCCAATGGTGGAGAGCAGCAGCCCAAGGAAAATCATGGCGATGGCTTTCAGCACCGAGCCTGAAGCCAGGACGATCGCGCAGACAAGCCCCAGAACCATCAGCGAGAAATAGTCCGCCGGACCAAAGGCCTGTGCCACTTGTGTCAGCGGCTTACCAAGCGCAGCCACGAGGATCGTGCCAAACGTGCCGGCGATGAACGAGCCGATCGCAGCAATGGCGAGAGCCGTGCCGGCCTTGCCCTTTTTCGCCATCTGATGACCGTCAATGGCCGTGACAACGGACGAACTTTCTCCCGGTAGGTTCACCAGAATCGCGGTGGTCGATCCCCCGTATTGTGCGCCGTAATAGATGCCCGCGAGCATGATCAGCGCGCCAGTCGGGTCGAGCTTGTAGGTGATCGGCAGCAGCATCGCGATTGTCGCGATCGGGCCAATGCCGGGAAGCACGCCGATCAATGTGCCGACAAGCGCTCCGATGAGGCAGAGCAGGATGTTGGTGGGTGTAACGGCAACAGCAAAGCCGTGACCGAGATTGGCAAGAAGTTCCATTTCTCAGTTCCCTTTGCGGTTGGTCAGCATCTGACGCGCAACATAGATTGCCGTACCCAACACTGCGATGCTCGCGATGGCATAAACGATGAACCGCGTCATGCTCCCCGGCGACATATCGAGGAAAGGCGGCCAGAGCGGGATCGGCTGGCCAAGAATGGTCGGGAAAAGCAGGCCACAAAATGCAGTCATGCCGATGCCGAAATACAGCGATTCTTCAAACTTGAATTTGTCGTCGGCCAACGAGGCCAGCATCACCATTGGGACACCGATCAGCGCAAGGCCGACATAACGGATGCCAACGGCAAACAGAACAACCGAACCGAGAATGGTGACAAGGCCGCGCCAGTTGAAAGAACCGATGCCCGGCCCTTCCGTGAAAAAGCCTGCAATCGCGATCCAGACGCCAAGACCGAGCAATCCATAGGCGAAAAGCCGTGGCGCGGTGCCTGATGCAAAGCCGACGCGGCCCGTCGCGGGAAGGTGATTGACAAGATACAGCGCCAAAGCCGCAATCGCGACCAGAAACAGGCCGCCGACAATATCCTGCGGCGATCGGGCTGAAGCGCCCGGCCTTTTCGTATCCATAGGCTCCCCCCTACCAAGATACAGGGGCTCGTATGCAACGCACCAAAGCCCACTCATTCCATACCCTCATCGGCTGCTACCGGCTTTCGACAGACTTGTAAAGTCGCTCATTTCTGTGAGATCAAAGAATTCATTTTTGATATAATATTCGTATACTTAGATATATGAGAAAAAAACCAAATATAAATCGCATATCAGTTATTTTATTTATTGATTAAGATCGCGAGATGTCAGAGTTTTATAGATTGTTTTGTTGCAATTGTTTGCGAGTTTCGTCTGAGTTTTAACTCAGCAATGGCATTGCGTTGAGCTGCTCTCGGGCGATATTTCATGTCTATTGCACCGCAACATGTGTCGCGATACCTGCGGTTTGCGCACTCTCGTCGCATGTCGATTTGCGCCCGCCCCCGCACTGCGCTACGCCGCACATTCACCATTTCGTCACGAAAGGCCTTGTCATGTCCGGAATTCCGATTGCCGACCTGGTGACGCTGGCTTTGGCCCTTCTCGCGGCAGGTCTCCTCACGGGCATTCTCGCTGGCATGTTTGGCGTGGGCGGCGGCGCGGTGATCGTGCC
>JBOFZC010000123.1:0-2642 GCA_051654985.1 Rhabdaerophilum sp. | reverse complement strand
GGTGAGCCCTGGCGCTACCTCACCGCCGGCTTCCTGCATTTTGGTCCACTGCATATCGCGGCGAACATGCTCTGCTTGCTCGCTTGGGGAGTGCCGCTGGAGCGGCTCTTCGGGACATTGCGATTCGTCGTCCTGTTTCTTGGCAGCATCATCGCCGGCTCTGTCGGCTCGGTGATGATGCATACCGGACCCTTTGTTGGGGCAGGGGCCTCGGGTGGGGTTTCGGGCCTGCTCGGAGCCTTGCTGATGCTTCGGCTCATGCGTTTCGTTGCCATCCCGCCTTCGTTTTTCTTGATCAACTTTGCGCTCAACATCGCCGTTGCCTTGCTCGCCCCGAATGTCGATTGGCAGGCGCATCTCTTCGGGTTTCTCGGTGGCGCAGCTCTGACCGGATTGATGGTGTTGTTCGCAAGACGTTGACAAAATCTCATAATTGAGAATATTTCTCTGTTATGGGAATTAGGGCTGTGCTTGCATCTCCTTTCGCGCCAAACGACCTCGATCAGCAGATTGCACAAGGTTTGAAACGCCTTCGGCAGGCGCGGGGTTGGTCGCTGGAGGAATTGGCTCGCAAAAGCGGTGTGAGCCGAGCCTCGCTCTCACGGCTTGAAAATGCCGAGGTGAGCGCCACTGCGACTGTGCTCGGCAAGCTCGCCAGCGCTTTCGGGCTCACAGCCTCGCGGCTGTTGCATCAGGTCGAGGAAGAGGGACCGCCGCTGGTGCGCTGGGCGGATCAGCCGGTCTGGGCTGATCCTGCAAGCGGTTTCATCCGCCGGGTCGTTTCACCGCCCGCGCAATCGCTGGCCGGTGAGGTGATCCAGGGCGAAATTCCGGCAGCCACGCGCATCTCCTATGATGCTCCGCCGCGACCGGGGCTGGAGCATCATCTCGTGCTGCTCGAAGGCGCCCTGTCCCTCGTTGTCGCAGACGTTCGGCACGAATTGCGCGCCGGTGATTGCCTGCGCTTCGTGCTCTACGGGCCAAACCTATTCGAGACGCCTCCCATGATGGGCGCGCGCTATCTCTTGTTCATGGTGTGACATGCCCTTGATCATCAAATCCGGCGATTTCTCCGATCCGCGGGTGACGACCCTGCTGCGCTATCATTTCGAGCAGAACCGTGCCGTCACACCTGAAGGTTCGGCGCATGTGCTGGACCTCTCGGCGATGCAAGTGCCAGAAATTTCGTTCTGGACCATCTGGGAGGGCCAGGAACTCCTCGGCATGGGCGCGCTCAAGCGCATGAACGCGCGCGATGGTGAGGTGAAATCCATGCGCACCTATGATCGGGCCCAGCGACGGGGCGTGGCGAGCGCGATGGTGAAACATATCATCGCTGCGGCTGGCAGTGCCGGGCTCGCGCGTCTTTTTCTCGAAACTGGGTCGTTCGACTATTTCCGTCCCGCGCGTGAGCTTTACACCCGGCATGGTTTTGTTGAATGCGGGCCGTTTGAAGGCTACAAACCCGACCGGAATTCGACATTCATGGTGCTGCAGCTGAGTTGATCAATCCGAGCCACGTTGTTGCGCGATCGCCATCGCGAAAACGCCATTGCCGACGGACCAATCGGAATAATCGTTTTCATGCATGAAGATGAATGCGTCCCGTGGGTTCACCTGCGCTCGTTCGGCCAGGTTGCGCACAATGTCGGCATAGAGAGCGCGCTTCATGGCGTCTGAACGCCCCCGGCGCATCGTGATTTCGACGACGATAAAATCATCCGATCGGGCAATGCCGTTGAAGCTCCGGCTGTAGAACAGATCCGCCGGATCATACTCCGTCACTTGGTTGAAAAGCTCATCCCCCGGCATCCCGATGCCCGATATCAACCCATCATGAATGCTCATGACAATCAGCTGCTTGCGCTCGGCGCTCGTTCCGGCGCGTACGGATGTGCGGACAAAAGGCATTTGAATCCTTTGATGTTTGTGTAAAGCCAGAAAAATACAGGAATAAAAAGACAGAAATATCGATGTTATTTCCAAATTTATGTGATAAAAAATCAATATGAATTTATCTCGGGTTTCTCTCAACGCCCTGCGGGCTTTCGAAGTCGCGGCACGGCTCGGACGGCAGAATGCGGCCGCAGAAACGCTTGGCGTCACGCATGGCGCCATCAGCCGCCAAATCCAGATCCTGGAAGAACGCCTTGGCGTCGCTCTTTTTGAAGGACCACGGAGCAAGCCGGTGCTGAGTCCGGCCGGGCGGTTGCTCGCGCCCGCTTTGACGCGCGCTTTCGAGGACATCGACTCCGCCATTCGTCAGGTCAGCAATGAGCAGGCGGGGCAATTAGATGTCGCTTGCCTCAGCAGTTTCGCGATGCGGTGGCTCATCCCACGGCTGCACCGCTTCAATCAGTTCAACCCGAAAACTGATGTTCGCCTGAGCACAAATGACGATCTTATCGCGCGTGAACCCGCGCGGTTTGATTTGCTGATCATGGTGCTGGGGCCCGACATGAAGCTCCATGCCGGTGATATCGCGTTGTTCAGCGAGATGATCGGCCCTGTCCTAGCTCCCGCTTTGGCCGGTGGAGATATCACCCGTCTTACGAGGCTCTCGACGCGGACCCGCAGCAATGCTTGGCCGCTCTGGGATGAGTTGAACGGTTCACTCATCGCACCGGCAATGATCTCGGGCG
>JBOFZC010000122.1:0-1621 GCA_051654985.1 Rhabdaerophilum sp. | reverse complement strand
CTCAGCCACTGCCGGGCCTCAATGAGGGACGCTGGTTTGGCGGCGGCACACCGGTAGCACAGCAAGGCAATCAACCCCGGCAGCAGCCCGTGAGCGGGGACAGCCCGATGCGTCTTGAGGGCCCGACTGCGGAAGAGCGTAGCCTGCTTTCGCGCCTGTTCTGGCGGTAGAGTCTTGCTCTTTGTCGCATTTTCGCTTGCGCGGACCTTCGGTTCTTCACGCGAACCGGAACCACTTCGCTTGAAAATGCTCTAGCTGAACGGGCTGATCCGCCGGATTAAGGGCAGCAGCATCAATCCGGCGAGGCCCATCAGCGCCGTTGTGCCCGTGAGCGCGATGGGGCTCAGCATGATCGCGGTCCCTACCCCGGCACCAACCATCGCGGCAAAACTCATCTGGATGATGCCGAGCAGCGAAGACACGCTGCCGGCGCGCTCAGGAAATGGCATCAGGGCACCGGCTGCGGATTGTGGCAGCGTGAAGCCCACGCCCATCACGTAAAACGCCATCGGGATGCAGAGGCCCAGCAAGGCTTTCGGCAAGACAATCGAGAAACCCAGCATCACTATTCCCGCTGCGGCTTGCAGCCATGCGCCGATCTCGATCGCGCGCAGGCTGCCAGATAAAGCCACGGTGCGCTGGGCGAGAATGGTTCCCAGGATATACCCCAGGACCATCAGCCCGAAGGCGAGTGCGAAGCCGGTCGGTGACAGCCCGAAATGACCCTGGATCACAAAACTCGAGCCAGAGATAAAGGCGAAAAGCCCGGCATAGGTCGCAGCACTCAGCAGCGCGAATGGCATGAATCGGGGATCCTCGATGAGCTCACGGTAGCCTCTCGCGATTTCACGCAGCGAAAAAGGTGTTGTCAGCGGCGCGCGCAAAGTCTCGGGCAGGCGCAGGATCGCGGTCACAGCCAGCCCCATGACAAGTAGAACAACGCCGATAAAGTTCGCGCGCCAGCCAAAGGAGATCTCGAGTGCCGCGCCGAGGATCGGTGCAATGGCGGGCACAATGCCCATGATTGTGCCCATGCGCGCCAATTGCTGTCCGGCCTCACGGCCCTCATAGAGATCGCGCACAATCGCGCGGGCAATCACGAGTGGACCGGCGGCGCCCAGCCCTTGCACCAGCCGCGCGCCGATCAGCACGTCGAGGCTCGGCGCGAAGGCCGAGGCAAGGTTGGCGAGGCCATAGAGCGTCAAGCCAGCAAGCATCACGCGTTTGCGGCCCTTTCGGTCAGAAAGAGGCCCATAGAAAATCTGGCCGATCGCGAAGCCAATGAGATAGGCCGAGAGAGTCCATTGCACATATCCAGCACTCGCCCCGAAATGGCGCTGAATCGACGGCAATGAGGGCAGATACATATCGGTCGAGAGTGGCCCTATGGCGGTGAGAAGCCCCAAAAGGGCTGTCATTCCGAGCGTGCCGGGCTTCAGATGCGCCATAACAGTCTTTTCTATACGCCGTAGAGATGCAAGCTGGAGCCTTGGCGATTGAGCCACTCCTCCGCCGCTCGGAAGTCCGGGTAAACAGCACGGACATGGCGCCAATAACGCACGGAATGGTTCATTTCCAGCCGATGCGCAACCTCGTGCGCCGCAAGGTAATCAAGCACGAA
>JBOFZC010000121.1:0-2413 GCA_051654985.1 Rhabdaerophilum sp. | reverse complement strand
TCGAAATCACCAATTCGAAGGGCGAGAAGGTCGGCACGCTGAAAAGGGCGCTCGAACCCGGCAAGAAGATCGCGTTCAAGATCAAGCCGCGCAATGGCTGTCTCTTCACAGTCAACGCTGCCTTCGCGGATGAAGCGGAATTTGACGCCACCGAAGTCGATCTTTGCACCGACAAGAACATCCGTTTTACGGATTGATTGGTCGCCATCGTGCGCGCTTGAAGGGGGCTGAGGCCCCCTTTTTTGTGTTTTACTCCGCGGGCAGTGAGCCCTGCTCTTTTGCGCGCATCAGCTTGTAGACGACCGAATCCGTCAGCGCCTGGAACGAGGCATCAATGATGTTGGCGCTCACGCCTACGGTCGTCCAGCTTTCGCCGGTTTCATCGGTGGAATCGACCAGCACGCGCGTTACGGCATCGGTGCCGCCTTGGAAGATACGCACCTTGAAATCGGTGAGTTTCAGCCCCTTAATGATGGATTGATAGCGCCCGAGATCCTTGCGCAAGGCCTTATCCAGCGCGTTGATCGGGCCATCGCCCTCGGCCGCCGAGATATGCGAGCGCTCGCCGATCCTGACCTTCACGATGGCTTCTGAGAAGGTGATCAGCTCGCCTTTGGCATTGAAACGGCGCTCGACATTGACCTTGAAGCGCTCAACCCTGAAAAATTCCGGCACCCGCCCGAGCAAGCGCTGCGCGAGCACGTAGAAACTCGCATCAGCCCCCTCATAGGAATATCCGAGAGACTCCCGCTCCTTCACTTCGTCGAGAATCCGCCCGACGCGCGGATCATCTTTGGAAACTTCAACACCGAGACGCTCGAGTTCCGCGAGCACATTCGAGCGCCCGGCCTGCGTGGAAACCAGGACCATGCGGCGATTGCCGAGCTTTTCTGGCGGCACATGCTCGTAGGTCTTGGGATCCTTGATCAGGGCCGACGCATGAATCCCCGCCTTGGTCGCGAAAGCCGAGGCGCCGACATAGGGTGCCTGCCTATTTGGAACACGGTTGAGCATCTCGTCGAAGGCGCGCGACACGCTCGAGAGCGTGGCAAGGGCTGCATCGCTCACTCCGGTTTCGAAGATCTGCGCATAGGCTGGCTTCAGCTTCAGCGTAGGGATGATCGAGCAGAGGTTCGCATTTCCGCAGCGTTCACCGAGGCCGTTGAGCGTGCCCTGAATCTGCCGCGCGCCGGCACGCACCGCCGCGAGGCTGTTCGCAACCGCCTGACCTGTATCATCATGCGCATGGATGCCGAGCCGTACGCCGGGCACAGCCTTCACCACATCCGCGACAATCGCCTCGACCTCATGGGGCAGCGTGCCGCCATTGGTATCACAGAGCACAACCCAGCTCGCGCCCGCCTCATGCGCCGTCTTCACGCAATCCAGAGCATAGGCGCGGTTTGCCTTGTAGCCATCGAAGAAATGCTCGCAATCGATCATCGCTTCCTTGCCAACGGCAAGCGTCGCTTTGATGCTCTCGGCGATACCCTCAAGGTTTTCGGCCAGGCTGATTCCGAGCGCGAATTCGACGTGATAATCCCACGATTTCGCGACGAAACAGATCGCCTTGCCCCCGGCTTGAAGCAGCGCCTGAAGGCCCGGATCATTCGACGCGGAAACCCCGGCGCGCTTCGTCATGCCAAAGGCGGTGAACGTCGCGCGCGTCGTTGGAGGCTTTTCGAAAAACTTCGTATCCACCGGGTTCGCGCCGGGATAACCGCCCTCGATGTAATCGACGCCAAGCTTGTCGAGCATCTCGGCGATGCGCTTCTTATCCGCAAGCGAGAAATCGACGCCCGTGGTCTGGGCGCCGTCCCGCAAAGTGGTGTCGAAAAGGAAGAGACGTTCCAAATTCTTGGAATTCTGTTTCATCGCACGGGTTTCCAGTCGGTCGTCTCGTGGTCGGGGTGCTGATAGGAGACGATGCTCTCGTAATAGGCCGCGCGCTTCTCCAGTTCTTCGGCGCTGCGCATCGGCAGCGAGGCAAGGTCATCGCACCATGCGATTTTGTTCTGTGTGCCGACCTGCAGCAGCGGCGGCGCGATACTGGGGTCATCCAGCACGCAGATCGCGATCTCGATCTCGCCGCCATCGACCTGATAGAACATCGGCGTGCCGCAATCGCCACAAAAGCCACGGATCGCCTTGTTCGACGAGCGAAAATGCTTCGGCTGACCACGCGTCCAGATCAGTCCATGCGCCGTCGCCATCGGCGAGAACGCATTGCCGAACGCCTTCTGGCACATCCGGCAATGGCAGATCGAGGCGTGATCGACGCTGTCACAAGCGAAGCGCAGGGCACCGCATTGGCAACCGCCGGTGAGGCGCGCGCTCATCGCTTCACCTCCCAGGTTGTCACCGGGTTGCCGTTCTCGTCTTTGCCGTCGTTCAACTGAATACCCATCGCCGC
>JBOFZC010000120.1:0-15954 GCA_051654985.1 Rhabdaerophilum sp. | reverse complement strand
GCCCCCATCGCCAGCAAACGCTGCGGCCCAAGCCTGTTCACGATATCAAGGATGCCCTGCACGGCGACCACCTTCACTCTTGCTCTGGCTCACGGACCGGCTTCTGCCGACCCCGTTGCGCGGACCATGAGATGCGCGCTAGGCAAGAATTGCCCGGTGCATGGTTACCGGGCGGTTAATTGTCGTCGCTTTTTTGAACAGCGCCCCAAGAATTTTGCCCCTGATACGGGCCGGAGATCCCGGATATGGTTCCTCACCCGCCCCTCGCATTGACCATGGGTGATGCTGCAGGGATCGGCCCGGAGATCATTGCGCGGTATTTTCTGGCTGAAAAGCCCGCGGATCTGATCGTTGTTGGCGATTTCGCGCAGATGAAACGCGCGATAAGCGCGATTGGCGCCGAAATGCCGTTGGTCGAGGTATTGCATCCAGAAGCCGCAGCATCCGGCGCGATGACGGTGCATCCTGTGGGTGTGCTGCCTGAGGATATCGCTTACGGGAAAGTCGATGCCCGCGCCGGGGCGCTCGCCTATCAAGCGATTCTCAAAGCGATCAGCTGGGCGAAAGCGGGTGAAGTCGCAGGAATCGTGACAGCGCCAATCCACAAGGAGGCGTTCAGCGCGGCGGGCGTGCCCTTCCCTGGCCACACGGAAATTCTCGCGCATGAAACAGGTGTGCGCGATTTCGCGATGATGCTCGCGGATGAGAAGTTGCGGGTGATTCTCGTCTCCATCCATGTCTCGCTCGCTGAAGCGATCCGGCGCATCACGGTCGAAAATGAGCTGCGGACGATCCGGCTTGCGCAGCAGGCTTGTCATGCATTGGGAATTTCAGCGCCGCGCATTGCTGTCGCGGGACTCAATCCGCATGCCGGGGAAGGCGGATTGTTCGGCCGCGAGGAGATCGAGATCATCGCACCAGCGATCGTGCAAGCACGTGCTGAGGGGATTGATGTCGAAGGCCCCTTCCCGCCCGATACGGTTTTCATGGCGGCGCGACGTGGGAAATTCGATATCGTCGTGGCGCAATATCACGATCAGGGACTGATCCCGGTGAAGCTCAACGGCATCGAGAAGGGCGTGAATGTGACGATCGGATTGCCGATCATCCGCACCTCTGTGGATCACGGCACGGCGTTTGATATTGCCGGAAAGGGCATTGCGGATGCCTCAAGCCTGGGCGAGGCGATCCGCGTGGCGCGCGCGATGGTGGCGGCAAAGCGGATTTAACCATGCGAAAAACCCACCGGGAGGGCGGGTTTTCGAGAATGAAGAGGGAAAACCGACTTACTGGCGGTAATGCTGGATGCGCGTGGTGCGCAATCCTGCGAGGCCGTGGCTGTCGATCGATTGCTGCCAGGAGAGGAATTCCTCCACCGTCAGCGTATACCGGCCGCATGCCTCTTCGAGGGAGAGAAGCCCACCTCGCACAGCCGCTACAACTTCCGCCTTGCGGCGAATGACCCAGCGGCGGGTCTCGGGAGGCGGAAGATCGGCGATGGTCAGCGGGCTGCCATCAGGTCCGATCACGTACTTCACGCGGGGGCGAAGTGGTTCATTCATCGGGGTACGCTCACTCAACGCAACAACTACTCCCGCTAAGATACAGCCCCGCTTGTTAAAAAACGGCTAAGTCGTGGCGAGGCATCACCGAAGGATGGATTTGACGTCCGTGAGGGGGACATCGAAGCTGCCGATGCGCAGCATCGGGGAGGTTCCTGAGACATCCACGCTGTCAACAGTGGCGAGCATGGTGGACTTCACATCGAGAACCTGATTGGCAGAATCGACAGCCGTCATCGAGATGGTGTATTCGCCATCCGGCGCCTGCGAGCCGTTTTGCAACTGGCCGTCCCAAGTAAGTTCCTGCTCGCCGGCTCTCAAAGTGGCTGACCGCTGGTGGACGATATTGCCATCCCTGTCCTTGACAGTGATGCTGGCTTGGCCAGCGCGCGGCGCGTTGAGCAGCCATTTCACCTTGCCATCCTGCATCGGTGAACCGTCTCTGGCGACAGAGACCTTCACACCAACAAACCCGAGAGCGGCGGTGGCATTGCCAACCTTGTTGGCACTCACGAGCGATTCCAGCGTCTCGTTGGTGCGCAATTGCTGCTCAACGCCCGCGAATTGCACGAGCTGTTGCGTGAACTGGTTCGAATCCAGCGGATCGAGGGGCGATTGGTTCTTGAGCTGCGTGGTGAGCAGGCTCAGGAACTGATCGAAATTGTTCGCAATACCCTGCCGCGATTTGGCGAGCCCGGATGCGGGAGCGGCCGGGGTGGGGGTGGAATTGATGCCAGAAGTCGTGGTCATTTCATTGTCCTAGATGCTGCTCAGACCATCAGGTCGAGGCTGGAATGGGGGATCATGACGCGACGCAACGCAAGTTCTTGGGGCAGTTCGCCCATCAGTTTTTCGTCTTCAGCAGTCCAGTTGCGGCGCGGTTCGCCATCGCGCTGGCCTTCGCGCTGCTGGCCTTCGCCGCGCAACGAGAATTGCAAGCCATCAGCCGATTGGCGCAGGCCAGCCTGTTCGAATGCTTGCTGAAGGGTAGACGCATCGCGCTTGAGCATGGCCAGCGTTTCAACCCGGTCGACCACGAGATTGGCCTTCACCTGACCATCCTCCTTGATCTCGAGCTGCACATCGACGCGGCCGAGTTCCGCGGGATCAAGGCGAATTTGGAATTTCGTGACGCCGCGCATGGCCTGCATGCCGATCTCGATCGGGAGCATCTGCAGCGGGGTCGGACGCAAAGCATCCTGACCGAGATTCGGGGTCGGCACGGCCGAAATGGCGCGATCCAGGCTGCCAACGAGATCACCCGAGCGGTGATGTGCACCTTGAGAAAGGGCGAAATCATGGATCCAGTCACCGAAATTCGCTTTCGGCAGATCAGCGGCGGCAGGAGCCTTGGCAGGAGCCTCACCACCCGCGGCGCGGGTCGCAACTGGCGTTTCGGCCATGCGAGCGGTGATCTTCGCGAAGGTTTCCGCCGCACTCGGAGCCGGTGCTTCGGCTGCGGCAGCCGCAGCGGGCGCCTCAGACAGGAGAGCCGATGTTGCCATCGCGGTTGTCTTGCGCGCCTCGCCGGTCGCGGAACCCAAAGCTGCGATGACGGCTTCCGCTTCGGCATCCGGCTTGGAAGCCGTGGCGGAAGGCGTTTCAGCCATGGCGGCGAGCAGAACGGCGGGTGCTTTGGACGGATCGGCCGGAACAGGAACGGCGGTTGCAACGGCCTCATTCAGGTGTTCGGCTGTCACTTCGACGGGCGTCGCGATGGCCTCGGCTTCAACCTCAATGGCGGCGGCTTCGATCGCTTCGGTCAGCTCAGCAACGGGCGTATCGGCAGGCACGGTTGAAGAATCAACTTCCTTGTCAGCAACCTCGGCCGATTGGCCTTTCTGCACGGTATCGTCGGACGTTTTCTGGTGCTCTTTGCGCTGAACGCGCGTCTCGGCAGGCGGTGCAGACGGCTTGTCCTCGGCCGGAGTGGCCGGTGATGTCTGCGGCTCGTCCTGGTCGGTCGGGCGGGAAGCACGTGATTTCGGGGGCGTCGCGGGCTTTTCAACCGGGCGCTCCAGTGGTGCGGGCATCGGATGCACCGGAACCGGCGGCTGACCCTGCCCGTTGGCCTGGGTCGGCCGTGCCTGCTCCGAAACAAGCTGACCGAAAGGCGTCACATCCTTGTCGCCCCGACGGCCGCGCTCGGCGGGCTCGGGCAGATTGGAGAAATCGATACCAAGCAACGGGGACAGGGAGGCAATCTCGGGCATGGGGCGTCCTGCAACTGAAACCAGACTTGGTCAGTTCGCTTGCAACGCTTGGGCCATTCGTCGCGCCCTCACAACATGATGTTTTTATTGATTTTTTTCATCGATTCTCTTCGCGGCGCCAACACACAAAGCTGCGGATCAGGCAAAAATTGCCGCGTCAGCACGCGAGGGATGGCAGAAATGATCCAAAGGCTCTATATCGCCACGACATCAAAACCTTGCCCGGAACCTTGAACTCCGGTGGAAGCGATCATGACCCTGAACGGACTGGATATTGCCAAGCCTGCCTCGAAGACTCGCGTTGTTGTCGCGATGTCCGGTGGCATTGATTCCTCAGTTGTTGCCGCGCTGATGGCGCGCGCAGGTTACGAGGTGATCGGCATCACGCTGCAGCTCTATGATCATGGTGCGGCGACGCATCGCGCGGGGTCTTGCTGTGCCGGTCGCGATATTCAAGACGCACGCAATGTCGCGCAAAGCCTCGGTATTCCGCATTACGTGCTCGATTACGAGACGCGCTTTCGCGAGGATGTGATCGACAATTTTGTCGAGAGCTATGCCAAGGGCGAGACGCCCATCCCTTGCGTGGAATGCAACCGCACTGTGAAGTTCAGGGATCTCCTGGCCTTCGCCGAGGAACTGGAGGCGGATTGCCTCGCGACGGGCCATTATGTCGAAAGCCGCGCGCTCCCGGATGGCGGGCGCGGGCTGTTCCGGCCTCATGATCTCGACCGCGACCAGAGCTATTTCCTGTTCGCGACCACGAAAGCCCAGCTCAATCGCTTGCGCTTTCCGCTTGCGGGCATGACCAAGGCTGAGACTCGCGCCATCGCCCGCGAAATGGGGCTTTCCAACGCCGATAAGCCCGATAGCCAGGATATCTGCTTCGTGCCTTCGGGCAATTACGCCGAACTCGTTGCGAAGCTGAAGCCGGAAGCGGCAAGACCAGGAAATATCCGCCATCTCGATGGCCGCGTTCTCGGCCAACACGACGGCACGTTCCGCTTCACGATCGGGCAGCGGCGTGGGCTCGGAATCGCAGCGCGCGATCCGCTTTACGTGGTGCGCGTGGATGCCGAAGCGGCGGAAGTCATCGTGGGTCCGCGCGAGGCCCTCGCCGTGCGTGAAATCGCGCTACGCGATGTGAACTGGCTGGGCGAAGCGCCGATACCCGCCGAGGGCCTGCCGATTTTCATGCGCGTGCGCTCGACAAGAATGCCAAAGCCCGCTGTGGTGCGGCAGGGCCCCAGTGGCGTGATCGTCGATATTCTCGAGAGCGAAGAGGGCGTGGCACCCGGCCAGGCTTGCGTCTTCTATGATGGCGATGGTGTGGGAGCCCGCGTGCTCGGCGGCGGGACCATCCTGCGCCAAGACGCACTTTCGCGACCGACCATGCTGCAGCGCGACCCGGCTTTTGCGTCGGCAGCCCAATAATTTTTCAGGAGAAAACGGATGAGCGGGGCTGAGAACGTCAAGGACGTGTCACTGACCACAGTGACGAAGGCTTACGAGAAATGGGCCCCGATCTACGACAAATTCTACCACAAACTCTTGCAGCCGAGCCAGCTCAAGGCGGTTAAGGCCGCGATGGAAAATGGCACGCGCATTCTCGAAGTGGGCGTGGGTTCGGGCCTTGCGCTTGGCTATTATCCGCGCTCAGCGGAGGTGACGGGCATCGATCTGTCGAAGCCCATGCTCCTGAAAGCTGTCGAGAAAATCGAGGCGCAGCGACTGGACAATGTCACCGGCCTCGCCGTGATGGATGCGTGCCGTCTAGGGTTTCGCGATGGCACCTTCGATGCGGTCGCCGGTATGTTCATGATCACATTGGTGCCCGATGCTGAAGCGGCGCTCGACGAGTTCATGCGCGTGCTGCGTCCGGGCGGCGAAATCGTGCTCGTGAACCATATCGGCGCCGAGAAGGGGCCGATGGCCGCTTTCGAGACCGTGGTGGCGCCCCTCGCAAAAATGCTCGGCTGGCGCGCGAATTTCCCGCTTCAACGTCTCCGAGACTGGGCTGACGCACGCGGATTCGAGGTTTTTGATGTCGACCCGCACGGGCCGATCCATTATTTTACGCTCATCCGGCTCAAGGATCGACGCGGGATCGAGGCGATTGCGGCGTGAAGACTGAGTTTCGTTCGCATTTTCTTCACGCGAACCGGAATCCACTTCGCTCGAAAATGCTCTTGGACTTGACGAGGGGCGGAGCGGCTTTTATGGCTCCGCTCACCCATGGAATGGCAGCGTAGCTCAGCTGGTTAGAGCGCGGCACTCATAATGCCGAGGTCGGCGGTTCGAGTCCGCCCGCTGCTACCATTCTTATCCCGAACCGCCTTGTTTGTTCTTTGGACGGCACGCGCTTTAGCGCGGCCTGTGTGGTTCGACATTCTTATCCCGAACCGCCTTGTTTGTTCCCGGGATGCAAAAAAGCCGGGCGATGCCCGGCTTTTTGCGTTGGAATGTTTGGGCCGTCAGCTCACAAAGCTCGGGCAGGTCGTGCCGGGAGCAGGATTGAACTGCACCTTGTTGGATTGACGCGATCGCATGAAGAGACGATCGCCAAGGGGCAGCTGGCCGCTCGTCATCGAGCCCTTGAACAACTCATCGACCATCTGCGAGGCAATTGAAGCCTGATACTTCATCGAGACCTCGGCAAGAACGATCGAGGTGCGCTCGATGCGCAGGCCAACCGGAACTTCGGTGGAATTCGCGCATCGCGCATGCGCAGTTAAGCCACCGCGCAGGGCGGTGTTGGAGGGCACGACTGACCAATCCACGAAAACCTTGCCGGCGCCATCGATGTCATAGGACGTGACACGCATGCCCATCGCATCGGCTGATTTCGGCCAGAGCACGGCCTCTGTGGCCTGGAAGATTGAGTCCATATCGGCCTGACTGACGGCCTGCATCTGTGTGGTCATATCCGCCAAAGTGCGGGTCAGCAGCGTGACTTTCTTATCGGCAGTGAGCGCATCCGTTGCGACAATCATGCCGATCCAGATCATCAGCATCGCCGGAACCATCAAAGCGAATTCGGTAGCGGCAACGCCAGAGCGGTTGCGGTGGAAACCGCGCACCACAAGCTGTGCTTTTCGATAGAGGCGGCGCGCGACGCGCGGCATGAGGATCGATTTCAGCATGTCTCTCTCCTCAGCACGGTCCGAAGGGTTCGTTCTTGAACGCTGCTGAACCACCCAGCAGAATGTTGCCGCCGCCGAGATTGCCGACATCATTGCGAATGAAGCCGGTGAGCGACTTCACCTCATAATAGGCGCGGATCACGACGATCTGGCAGGGTTGACCCGGGTTGAACTGCAGTCCGCCGGGGTTGAAAACACCACTTGAGATCGGGTTCGGCATCGCGGCCGCACCGAATGTGGTGAAGGCCCGCACATCGAATTTCACATCGGCGCAATTGATGATCCAACTGACCTGACCACAGAACGCGGCGCGAAAGGCGGCTTCTTTCGCCGTTGCATCGGGCGCGCCGGCGACCTGGCCGGTCATGGTGACGCGCTTCGCCTCTTCAACACCGGCTTCCAGCGCCGTGGCGCGGATGAACAAGATGCCGGTTTCAAGGATTGCGAAAAGAAATCCGAAAAACATCGGCGCGATCATCGCGAATTCAATCGCGGTCGCGCCCTTACGGTTGCGGATAAAGCGCCGACGCAAGCCTGCGCCGAACCATCCGCGTCCGAGAATACCTTTTAGGCCCATGCCAGCCATGTGCGGCTCCAGATCACATCCCCTCGAGGCCTGCGCGCCGGGCCCGAACGGGCAGCACAGCGATCGCCTCTTGAGCATGGAATAGCAGGGAGACCTTGAATTTCGGTTGCGAGGAGAGCCGAAAATGCGTGGGGCAAAATTTACGGGTTTTTCACCATGACGTCATGGTCGCGCGCTCCCGCGAGGGCGCGCGCTTTCCGTAAGGGTTCAGCGCCTTGGGGCCGCAGAACCCTGATTGGCAAATGCGTCGCGGCGCGAGGGCTGCTCGACCGAGCGAGCAAAATGCTTTTCTTCATCGCCCAGTGCGATCGAAGGTAGGCAATTGGGCGCGCAATGATAACTTGTTTTGTCAAACCCGCGCTGCACAACAAGGCCGGCGCCTGTCGCGGCGGAAACTGAGACCATCGATTCTGAAATGATGGTGCCGTTGGCATCCAGTGCGATGAAGTTGGTGCGACCCGGACTGCGACCGGTGATGACCAGCACCCCATTGCGCTGAACATTGACATCGGCAATGGCGGGGTTGCCAATGATGATCGTCTCGGTGCCGCTTGGCAACTTCAAGAGTTTGGCTTGATCAAGCTGGACAGCGATCAGATCCGGGTCCGCTGCATGCGTTGAAATTGGCGCAGCGAGAAGCGCAAATGCAGCAAAAGCCGCGGCGACGGGCCAGCGAGCCGGCAGGCGGCGAGCGGCATGGGTGCGAGCCATCATCACTTGGTCCCTTCAAAAACTGCGGCCCGGAGCAAAAATTCTTCCACCCCATCGCGGGCCTCAGCGGATATCCTTGGCAAAACAGGGTGAATTTTCGGTAAATCCGGCAGTTCTTGTGCACGGCATGCGGTTGAGGCAACCTTCTCAACGCGCTTAGAGGCGAGCATTCTTGGCAAAGAGCGACCGAAACGCAGGATCATTCATACCAAATTCTCACCCTTGGGTTGCGCAGACTGCCAAGAGCGTCCGTATTAATGACAAATTAGCCGTCTCTTTCGTGCAAACTCCGTCACTCATCGTGAGCAAATCAAGATAACGCATACGATAATCAGGATTATACTTTCAGAAAAATGCACGAGAGCTCAAGTATCGGCTTTTCCTTATCTTAACCACGTGCAGGATTTCGAAACAAACCTTGCTGTGTTGCTGATCGAATTAACCGACATGCAACACACCGCGGCTAGGTTTGCCCTCGTCCCCGGCGCCAATCTGCCTAGCAAGGCGAGACGCCGAAGACCTTGGAGCAAACAGTAAGGAGCACCACCATGACGATTTTCAACCGTTTCGTGAAAGACGAGTCCGGCGCCACCGCGATCGAGTATTCGCTCATCGCCGCCCTGATGGCTGCCGCCATCATCGCTGCCCTCGGCGCATTCAAGACCGACCTGTCGACCGCCTTCACGCAGATCGGCTCGACGCTGACTTCAAAGACCAAGTAAGCTTCGCTTGAACAGGCGAGCACAGACGAGGGCGGCAGTTTCGACTGCCGCCCTTTTTGCATTCTGACGGCACTGAAACGTTCAAACCCTTTTCACAGAGTTAACGCGAGCAGACGCTGGAGACAGGGGCAGTTAACGCTCTATCCATCTGTAAATGCTAGAAATATCTCAGGCCAGAACGCGCCAGAGGTTTGGAGAAACACCATGACGATTTTCAACCGCTTCATCAATGACGAGACCGGTGCCACCGCGATCGAGTATTCGCTCATCGCCGCCCTGATGGCTGCCGCCATCATCGCTGCCCTCGGCGCATTCAAGACCGACCTCTCGACCGCCTTTACACAGATTGGCAAAACACTGACTTCAAAGACCAAATAAGCTTCACCTAAACAAGCAAGCCTGAATGAGGGCGGCAGCTTCGGCTGTCGCCCTTTTTCGTGTCGAAAAGGCGGATTGTTTCCCTTTTTGCATAAGTGTCGTCACCCTCCATTGACTTGCGAAAGAATACAGAACGGGCCTAGATCGCGACAGGCTGTCGCAGGTCTTTCACCTGCGACGCATCCCAAGGGAGTCGCACGATGAATGGAATTTCGATCAAAGGGGCGATGGGCCCGCGTTATGAGGAAATCCTCACGTCGGATGCCCTTGAGTTTGTTGTGAAACTCCAGCGTGCCTTCAATGGCCGCCGCAAAGAATTGCTGGCCGCGCGCGCCGAGCGCCAAAAGCGCTTTGATGCTGGCGAGATGCCGGGCTTCCTCGCCGAGACCGCCGCGATCCGCTCAAACGACTGGCGTGTGGCGCCTATTCCCGCGGATCTCCTCGATCGTCGTGTCGAAATCACCGGCCCAGTGGACCGGAAAATGGTGATCAACGCGCTGAATTGCGGCGCCAAGGTCTTCATGACCGATTTCGAGGATGCGAATTCCCCGACCTGGTCGAACAATCTCGAGGGCCAGATCAACCTCAAAGATCGTTGGGACAACAAAATCGATTTCACCGATGCCACCTCTGGCAAGAGCTACAAGCTCTCGGCCAATCCAGCAGTGCTGATCGTGCGTCCGCGCGGCTGGCACCTGCTCGAGAGCCATCTGGAAATTGATGGCGAACCTTGCTCGGGTTCCCTGTTCGATTTCGGGCTTTATTTTTTCCACAACGCGAAGAAGCAAATCGCGGCGGGCTCCGGCCCCTATTTCTACCTCCCCAAACTCGAGAGCCATCTCGAGGCGCGACTGTGGAACGATGTGTTCGTGATGGCACAGAAGGCGCTTGGCATTCCGAACGGCACGATCAAGGGCACGGTGCTGATCGAGACCCTGCCCGCCGCTTTCGAGATGGATGAAATTCTTTTTGAGCTTAAAGATCACATCGCGGGCCTGAATTGCGGCCGCTGGGATTACATCTTTTCGTTCATCAAGAAACTCGCCGCGAACAAGGATTACGCCCTGCCGGATCGCTCCCAGGTGGTGATGGGCAAGGCGTTTCTGCGCGCTTACTCGCTGCTGCTGATCAAGACCTGCCACAAGCGCGGCGCTTTCGCGATGGGCGGCATGGCCGCGCAAATTCCGGTGAAGAACAACCCGGCCGCCAATGAAGCCGCTTTCGCCAAGGTGCGGGCCGACAAGGAACGCGAGGCCGGCGACGGGCATGACGGCACCTGGGTGGCGCATCCCGATCTCGTGCCCGTGGCGATGGAGGTGTTCAACCGCCTGATGCCGCAACCGAACCAGCTCGGCGTGGCGCGCAACGATGTCAGCGTTTCCGAGAAAGACCTCACGGAAGTGCATCCGGGCACCCGCTCGGTGGAAGGGTTCCGCGAGAACATCCGCGTCGGCGTGCAATACATCGAGGCTTGGCTGCGCGGGCGCGGTGCGGTGCCGATCTACAACATGATGGAAGATGCTGCGACGGCCGAAATCTCGCGTGCGCAAATCTGGCAGCAGGTAAAATATGGCCTCGATTTCGCCGATGGCTCGAAAGCTTCGCCGGCCTTGTTCGACACTTGTCTCCAGGAAGAAATGGAGCGTGTGAAGGGCGAGGTGGGTGCAGATGCCTTCGCCAACGGGCGCTTCCCCGAGGCGATCGAGCTTTTCCGCACGCTGAGCCTCGCGCCAAAGTTCGAGGATTTTCTCACGGTTCCGGCCTACAAGAAGATCATCTGATCCCACGCAGCATTTTCCGATCAAGTGGTCTCCAGTTGATCGAAGAGAATGCGTGAGAGAACAACCCGGGAGAATCGACTGAGGGCGGAGGCAACTCCGCCTTTTTTCTTTTTTGAGTTGCGCAATCGCGAAATATTCCCGCTCCCCCACTGAAATTGTCACATTCTCATACTATCTATCCGCTCACGTCGCCCCCTTGGGAGCAATCGGGCGGTGAATGGAGGATTTTTATGAACAACCAAGAGCGTCAGGTCATCGACGGAATTTTCGAGCGCCTGAAGAATGTGGCCACACAGGCGCGCGATCCGGAAGCCGAGAAGTATATCGGCGAACTCGTCCAGAAGCAGCCCTATGCGACCTATGCGCTGGCGCAGTCGGTTTACGTTCAGGAGCAAGCACTTCTGAACCAGCAGCAGCAGATTGAACAGATGCAGGCGGAAATCGCCGAATTGCAGTCACGCCCGGCTCCGCCCGCTGGCGGCGGCGGTTTCCTTTCGGGTCTGTTTGGCGGTGGCCAGCAGCAAGCCCCGGCTCGTCCGCAGGGCGGAATGCCGGCCTATGGCCAGCGCCAGGCCCCTCCCCCGCCGGCCGCAGGGCCTTGGGGTGGTCAGCCGGCTCAGGCCGGTCCGGGCGGCCCGTGGGGCGGAGCCCAGCAGGGCGCTCAACCGCGTCAGGGCATGGGCTTTCTGGGCACGGCTGCCGCAGCAGCGGCGGGTGTCGCTGGTGGTATGGTGCTCGGATCGGTGCTTTCGAACGCCTTCGGTGGTGGTCAGGCCAACGCCGCAACGCCGGCGCAGCCACAGCCCGCCGCTTCCGATGCTCAGCCTCAGGAACAGCAGGACTATGACGAAGCCTCGGATACCGGCGGTGGCTGGGACGATGGCGGCGGCGACAGCTACGACGTCTGATCGCCCCTGGGGCGAAAACTCAGAAATAAAAAGGCCCCGCCTTAACAGCGGGGCCTTTGCCTTTGGGGCCTAGAAGCTCAAGCAGGACGGGGGCTTCCCGCTTGAGAAGTCAGATCACCACCACGCGCGTGCCGACTTTCACGCGGGTGTAAAGGTCCATCACATCCTCGTTGATCATGCGGATACAGCCTGAGGAGACGGCGCGGCCGATCGTCTCCGGCTCGTTGGTGCCGTGGATACGATAGAGCGACGAGCCGAGATAAAGCGCGCGCGCGCCAAGCGGGTTGTTCGGGCCACCGGCCATGAAAGTCGGCAGATCCGGGCGGCGCTTGAGCATCTGCGCCGGGGGGCGCCAGTCCGGCCATTCCGCCTTGCGGGTCACGGCTTTCATCCCTGCCCATTCGAAGCCGGGGCGACCCACGCCAATCCCGTAACGGATGGCGCGGCCATTGGCTTGCACAAGATACAGAAAGCGGTTCGGCGTATCGATCACAACAGTGCCCGGCGCGTGACGGCCGGAATAGCTGACTTCCTGACGGCGATATTCGGGATCGATCCCGGCTTTCACCGGCGCGAGCGTATCCGGTTGGGTGTACTCCTCCGGCAATGAGCCGGTGTGGAGGGTGCCACCGCGATGCGCGACGACGGGAACGGGCTGATGAGCGACGATCGCACGACCCTGCCCGATTGGCGCATGGCCGCGGGGCATCGGCTGATAGTAGGCGGGCGCGCCCTGCCGGGGGCTCGGTGTTGAGCCGGTCATGAGAAACTCAATGAAACCGCCGCCCAAACCAGAGCCGCCACGCGAGGGATCAGCCAGAACCGGGCCGGCAAGCCCAAGGCTGAGAACAAGGGCAGGCAGCGAGACTGACAGCCTGAGATAGGGAACGCGATACATCATCCAACCTCTCTTCAACAGGCTAAATGCGCGGCCTGCGGCGCGGGCCGGCTGCATCGCCTTCAGCGAGCTCGTTCCGGACCTGACAGCGCAAAAATAGAAAGAGAGGTTGGAAGGTTAGATAATATTCATGATTAACATAAAGTTCTGTTCAGGATGTTTGTTCGTTTCGAAAATTAACCCTAACGGCGTGTAAAAATATCCTCGAAACAACTTGTTCATGATGAACGAATTCATGCTTCAATCGATCAAAGGCTGTGAACTTCTTTTTAAGTGAGGAGGCGCGAGGGTTGCAGAACGAATGCATCCCTCGAAACACGGCGTATGACTTCATGACCTCTTCCCAGCGCAAATTTCGTATTGAAGGTGGCCCAGTTCAGGGGCGTGTCGATGCATCTCCGATGCTGGACATGCCCATCGCTCTGGCCATGCCTGATCCCGCGATGTCGATGCCTGGCGGCTCGGCGGTTCTTGAGGAAATTCGTGCTCTGCGCACCATGATGGAGCCGCTTTACGGCGTGCTGGAGAACCTCAAGGAAAATTATCGCGACGAGTTGCGCTCCTTTGCGAGCCTCAAGGTCGATATGACCGAAATCGAGAATGCGATTTCCGGCACCAAGAAAGAGCTCGCAGCGCTGAAAGTGGGCAACAATATCGGCGGCGTTGAAGTCGCAGCGCTTGAGCTTGAGACGGTGGTGGCGCAGACCGAGGCGGCGGCGAATGATATTCTTGCCGCGGCAGAATCGATCGAAACCATGGCCGGCGCGATGCAGAGTGAGACGAGCTTGGATTCTGCAAAGGCGCTCGCGGGGGAAATCGCTGAAAAAGTCACGGTCATTTATATGGCCTGTAACTTCCAGGATCTCTCGGGGCAGCGTGTCCGCCGCGTGGTGGATACGCTCAATTTCGTCGAGAGCCGTATCCACAAGATGATCGATGCCTGGGGTGGTTTGCAGGCCCTCCACGAGCTGATCGAAGCCGAGATCCAGACACAGGAAGAAGAGCGCGAAACCGAGGGCGCTGCGGCTTTGCTCACCGGTCCGGCACCGGTCAATGCCGAGGATCACGTCGACCAGGACGCGATCGACGCGCTGTTCCACTAAGACGTATACTCATAAAGCAAAAGCGCATGAACCGATCGGTTTCATGCGCTTTGCATGGATTGAGGCTTAAGAGATCAGGCCGTTGCGCGCAGCGTGGTTTTTGCAGCCGGCAGCGCCGCAGAAGCGGCTCCGACGAAATCACCCTGCAGATATTCCACGCGCCATGACGTGAGGAGATTGGCCGTCTCCTCATCCTGAACCCACTCGGCCACCGTCTCGATTTTCAGGTGTCGGGCGAGTTGAAGCAGGGTTTGAACGAAGAAGCGGTCATCTTCTGAGCGTGCAAGATTCTTGATGAAGGTGCCGTCGATTTTCAGAATGTCGATCGGCAGCAATCGCATGTTGCGGAACGAGGTGTGGCCAGCACCGAAATCGTCGATCGCAACCCGCGCGCCACAATCCTTGATCGCCTCGATGAGACGTTGCGCGGCCTGGAGATCCTCGATCAGCGAGGTTTCGGTGATTTCCACAACGAGGCGCGAGGCCACGCTGGAATCAATCGAGAGATGCGCGCGGAATGCCGCCATCCAGTCGGGATGCAGCGCGGTGTCGACACCGACATTCACTGTCAGTTCGAGATCGCGCCTGGCACGGAGGGTTTCGAGCGCCAATTCCATCACGCGGTGATCAATCAGATGCAGGAAGCCGAGGCGCTCAGCGACGGGCACAATGGCTCCCGCGCCCACGAGTTCGCCCTCGGGGGTGGTCATGCGCACGAGGGATTCAAACATCGCGACCTTGCCCGTCGCGGAATGCACAATCGGCTGGAACGCGAGTTCAATGCGCCGGTCATTGAGCGCCGAGAGCACAGCATCGGTCGATTCCCGATTGGACGAGCGCTGGTTGCGCTTGTCCGGGTCGGTTGAATAAGCCTGGAAGGGCTGGTCCTGCCGGTCCTTGGCGTCGTTCAGGGCTTCTTCGCAGGCATGCAGGGCTTCAATCGCGGTTTTCGCATCGCGCGGCACCGCAACGCCACCGATATGCACCGAGGCCGAAATCGGCCCCACACTGGTTTCGATCGGCGTCGAACGGATGGCCGAGGCCAAGCGATTCGCGACAAAATCCATGTGCTCGGCCATGCTCGGGGCAAGCACAATTCCGATCTTGTTAGTGGCATAGCGACCGAGCACATCGCGCCGGCGGATCAGCCCGCGCAAGCGGCGGGCGAGCGCGGCGATGATCTCGTCGCCGATATGATAACCATAGGTCTTGTTGAGCGCAGCGAGATCATCGACTGCGACCATCATCAGCACGAGGCCGCGCGAATCTTTCGCGTTCGACTGGATCGCATCGCCGAGGGCGTTGCAGAAATCAGCACGGGTCAGTGCGCCCGTTGTCGGATCGAAATGCCGCTTCGTGACGAGGGAAAGCTCTTCGGAGGTCGGGGCCAGTACCCGCCGGCACACGCCATGCACAAGGCGGGGGCGCCCCTGCTCGTTGGCAAACCACCGGCCAGCATCCTCAACCCAAAAGCGCAGGCCAGGGGCGGGATTGATGAGATAACGCGTCGTGAAAGCGACGCCCGTGCCCTGATCGCGCCGTTCGCTTTCGAACACTTCCGAATGGCGTGAATGCGGGCTTGCCTGGTCGATCAAAGTGGCGAAGGAGGTGCCCGAATTCAGGCCCGCGATGTCGCGCACGCCAAAAATATGGGTCGCCTCAAGGCCCCAGGTCATCACATCGGTTTCGATGTTCCAGGAATAGGTGGCTTCGCCAAGGTCGCGCGTGGCATCGAGCAGCATGTCGGCAGAAACACGCTCCGCCTCGGGCTGGCCCGAAAAGGGGATGATATTGTCGTCATTGCCCATTCTGGAAGTCATTGTATCGCCCGGTTCCGTCCGCTTGCCCGCGCTCGCGCGGAGCCAGAGCTGCCACGCCTGAACTCAACTGCTTTGCCAATCAAACTCTCGCCGCAAGGCGTTAACGTTTCATGAGCTTTGTTTCTCGAT
>JBOFZC010000119.1:0-6552 GCA_051654985.1 Rhabdaerophilum sp. | reverse complement strand
TCACGCAGCCAGTCGCCCAGAAGGTTGATTGCCAGCGCCAGGATGATCAGCGTGATCGCGGGGAAAAACAGAATCCACCATTCGCCCGAGAACAGGAATTGCTGCCCCACCCGGATCAAGGTGCCGAGCGAAGGTTGTGTCGGCGGCATGCCAACGCCGAGGAACGAGAGCGTCGCCTCCTCAATGATGGCGAGTGCGAGATTGATCGTGGCAATCACAGTCACCGGGCCCATCACATTGGGCAGGATGTGCTTCACCATGATCAGGAATGGCGAACGACCAATCACACGCGCAGCCTGCACATATTCCTTGTTCTTCTCGACCATTGTCGAGCCGCGCACGGTGCGCGCATATTGCGCCCAATTGGATAGCCCGATCGCGAGGATCAGCAGGATCAGCGTCGCGTCTTCCTGTTGACCCGGCGGGATGACGCCGCGCGCCACACCGAAAATCAGGAGCGCAATCAGGATAGCAGGGAAGGAGAGCTGGATATCCGCAATCCGCATGATGATGCTCTCGGTCTTGCCGCCGACATAGCCTGCGATCAGCCCAAGCAAAACGCCGAAAACAGCGGAAAACAACACAGACGCCGCGCCAACCAGCAGCGAAACCTGCGTGCCGTAGAGTACGGCAGAGAACATGTCCCGTCCTTGGCTGTCGGAGCCAAAGACGAAGCTTTTCTGCGTGAACTCATTGGGCTGGCCCGGAGGAGTGAGGCCTTCCATCAGGTTGAGTGTTGCCGGGTTGAACGGGTCTTGCGGCGCGAAAAGCGGAGCCAATATCGCCGCAAGAATCATCACAATCGAGACGATGGCCGAAACAATCGCAACCGGCGAATGTCGGAACGACCAGCCGATATCGCTATCCCAGACACGATGGAGCCACGAGCCTTCGCCGGCCTTGCCCGTCGCGGGAGGGGGGGGAGAACCAACCATGGCTCAATGCCCTTTCGCGACGCGCTGGCCAGAGCGCAGCCGCGGGTCAAGGAAGAAATAGAGGAGATCGACGATGAGGTTCACGATCACAAACACCGCCGCAACGAACATCAGATAAGCGGCCATGACCGGGACATCCGCAAATTGCACGGCATTCACAAACAGCGCGCCAAGGCCCGGCCACTGGAACACCGTTTCCGTGACAATCGCGAAAGCGATGACCGAGCCGAGCTGCAATCCAGCAATCGTGACCACAGGGACGAGCGTATTGCGAAGCGCGTGCTTCAATTCGATCGTGCGCTCTGCGATGCCGCGAGCCCGCGCAAAGCGGATGAATTCGGCGCGCATCACTTCGAGCATTTCCGAGCGCACGAGGCGCATGATCAACGTGAGCTGGAAAAACGCGAGCGTCAGCACCGGCATGATCAGTGATTTTCGGCCCGATTCCGTGAGCAATCCGGTCGACCACCAGCCGATCTTGACGGTTTCGCCCCGCCCGAATGAAGGCAGCCAGCGCAATTCCACTGCGAAGAGGTAGATCAGTCCGATACCAATCAAAAAGGTGGGTAACGAAACTCCGATCAAGCTGATCGACATGATGGCGTTGGATAGCCAGCCCGTGCGGTTGATTGCGGCGTAAACGCCGAGCAAAACCCCCACAACAGTAGCCAGAATGGCCGAGAGCACTGCGAGTTCCACCGTGGCTGGCAGGCGCTCCTTGATCAGATCGGAGACCTTGCGGCCCTGCCGGTAGGAAACCCCGAATTCGCCCTGCACGGCATTGCCCATGAAGCGCGCGAATTGCACGGGCCAAGGGTCATTGAGCCCGAGCCGCTCGGAGAGTTCCTGGCGATCCTGCAAGGTCGCTTCCTGCCCCATCATGTTGGCGACAGGATCGCCGACGAAGCGGAACATCGAGAACGAGATGAACGCAACCGCCACAAGGACGAGAGCACCCTGGGCAAGCGAGCGGATGGAATAAGCGAACATGGCGGATATGGGCGGCGGAGCTGGGCCCCGCCGCCCGTGACCTTAGCTACGCTTGAACGTGACGAATTTCAGCTTGGGCTGGTTCGACACGTCCACGGGCACATCAAGATCGGCTTTCATGCCATAGGACAGGGCCTGATGATGCACGGGGATGTAAACCACATCAGCCTTCAACTTCGCCCAGATCTGCGCAATCGTGGCATCGCGCTTGGCGATGTTGGTTTCGGCCGAAAGGGTCTGGATCAGCTTGTCCATTTCAGGATTGGAATACTTCGTCGCGTTCCAGCTGCCGCGTGAACCCTCGCGGGCGTGGTAGAGGAATGAGAAGATGTAATCGCTGTCGAAGGTCGGAACACCCCAGCCCAGGAGGAAGAAATCTGTTTCCGGCGGGTTCTTCTGGATGAGCGGGAAGTGCAGAGACTTCGACTGGCTGACCATGTTCACCTTGATGCCAATGGCACCCCACATGCCCACAGCGGCCTGGCAGATCGCTTCGTCATTGACGTAGCGGTCATTTGGGCAATGAAGCGTGGTGGTGAAGCCGCTGGGGTAGCCAGCCTCGACGAGGAGCTTCTTGGCGCCGGCGACATCTGTGGCCGGTGCGGCATCAAGCTCTTTCGTCCAGCCATTGACGAAGGGCGGCATGATCACACCCGTCGGCACGCTTTCACCGCGCATCACCACGCGCTGGATGGCGGTGCGGTTGACAGCCATGTTCATGGCTTGACGGACGCGGACATCCGCGAAGGGGTTCTTACCTTCCACGTTGTCGGTTTTGAGGTCCGCATCGCCGACATTGAAGCCGAAGAAGATCGTGCGGTTCTCAGGCCCGGAATTGACCCGAAGAGCCTTGTCGTTCCTCAGGCGCTCGATATCCTGAACCGGCATATCTTGGACGAAATCGACATTGCCCGAAAGCAGGGCCGCCACGCGGGTCGCGTCCGCCTTGATTGGGGTGTAAACGATTTCGGTGATTTCGAGCGGAACCTCGCCCTTGCCCCAGTAATTGTCGTTCCGGCGCATCACCGTGCGCACATCCGGCTCACGGCTGACGAGCACGAACGGGCCGGTGCCATTGGCGTTGCGGACCGCGAAATTCTCTTCCTTGTTCTTGAAGTCCTGAACTTTGACGACGTTGTTCTTCTCGGACCAACCCTTGTCCATGATGAAGAGGTCACCGAGATTGTTCGGCAGCAGCGGGTTCGGGCCTTTGGTCTTGATGCGCACGGTGAGAGCATCAACCTTGGTTACGGCTTCCACCGAGGTGAGCAGACCCTTCATGTCGGATGTCGGCTGCATGGCACGCTCAATGGAGAACACCACGTCATCGGCGTCGAAATCCGCGCCGTCATGGAATTTCACGCCCGAACGGAGCTTGAATTCCCAGACATTCGGATCAGAGGTGATGGCCCACGAGGTGGCGAGCGCGGGCAATTGCTTGCCGGTATGGTCGCGCACGATCAGCGGTTCGTACATCTGGTGGGCGAGGGTATGGGTGGGCCCCTCGTTCTGGGCATGGGGGTCAAGCGTCAGTGAATCGCCCGAGCGCGCCCATTTGACTGAGCGGGCATCGGCAGCGGCGACCATGATTGTGGTGGCCGCCAAAGCTGCAAGCAGCGCTTTGAAGGTGGTTTTCATTGGTTACTCCCCTGTTCTCCGGCGCCTCTGACGGTGCCATTGGTTGAAGGCTAAACCAGTTAGCAGGGCTTTGTCACGGGGGATGAAACCCCTTCTTTCAATCGCGCAACTATGTTTCAGGCTTGATGCCCTATAGCCAGAGCTGATCGAAAACTTCCGCCCCATGCCTTCACGTCTCCTATCCACATGGGGTAGTTTGCCGACAGGAGAAGGGGGACAAGCCAAATCGCCCCCGAAAGAGGTGTTCCCCATGTCGATTGATCCGCGCATTCTCAGCCTGAAAGACGAGGTGACGGCGTGGCGGCGAGACATCCACGCGCATCCGGAAACACTTTATGACGTGCATCGCACGGCGGGTCTTGTTGCGGAGAAACTGCGGGCTTTCGGCTGCGACGAGGTTGTTGAAGGCATTGGCCGGACTGGAGTGGTTGGCCTTATTCACGGGAAGAGCGGTGCCGGCGGCCGCGTCGTGGGTCTGCGTGCCGATATGGACGCGTTGCCGATCTCGGAAGAGACCAACCTCCCCTATGCTTCAAAAAATTCCGGCAAGATGCATGCTTGCGGCCATGATGGCCACACAGCCATGCTGCTTGGCGCCGCAAAATTCCTCGCCTCGACACGCGAATTCGAAGGCTCGGTGGCGGTGATTTTCCAGCCCGCTGAAGAAGGCGGCGCCGGCGGCAAGGCAATGGTTGATGACGGCATGATGGACCGCTTCAGCATCCGCGAAGTCTATGGCATGCACAACATGCCTGGGCTGAAGCCCGGGCATTTCGCGACGCGCCCCGGCCCGCTGATGGCGGCAACCGCCTATTTTGAGATCACAATCGAGGGCCGCGGTTCGCATGCGGCGAAACCGCATGAGGGGATCGACCCCGTGCTCGTGGGTTCGCATCTTGTCACGGCCTTGCAGTCCATTTCCTCGCGCAACACCGATCCCCTGGAATCGGTGGTGGTCTCGGTGACGATTTTCCAGGCGGGGGATGTCGCCAATGTGATCCCGCAACGCGCGCTGCTCAAAGGCACGGTGCGCACGCTCGACAAGGGTGTGCGCGAAATGGCGGAGGGTCGTTTCAAGGCGATTGTCGATGGCGTGGCGAAGATGTTCAATGCCGAGATCACGCTCGATTATCAGCGCCGCTACCCCTCGACCGTCAATCACGCGGCGCAGACGGTTACTGCTGCCACATTGGCCCGCGCCGTGGCCGGCGAGAAAAATGTCGATGACAATGCCGTGCCCTCGATGGGCGGCGAGGATTTCTCCTATATGCTCGAAGCGCGTCCGGGGGCCTTCATCTTCATCGGCAATGGTGATACCGCAGGGCTTCATCACCCGGCCTATGATTTCAACGATGAGATCATCCCGGCCGGCATTCAATATTGGGCGCTGGTGGCTCAGAAAGCTGGCCACGCCTCGTAATCCGGGGCCTTTATGCCGCTGACACTCGCTCTCATTGCCCATGACAAGATGAAGCCGGCCTTGGCCGATTGGGCGGCGGAGAACGAAGCGTCCTTGAAGCCGCACAAGCTGTTCTGCACCGGCACGACTGGGAGCGTCATCCAGGCGCGCTGCCCGAGCCTTTCCATCACGCGCCTCGCCTCCGGGCCGCTCGGCGGCGATCAGCAGATCGGGGCGCTGATTGTCGAAAAGCGCGTCGATGCGATCATCTTCTTCATCGACCCCCTCTCACCCATGCCGCATGATGTCGATGTGAAAGCGCTGATGCGCCTCGCGGTGGTCTATGATGTGCCCCTCGCCATGAGCCGCTCGACGGCCGATCTTTTCATGAAGGGAGGGTTGCTGGGCGGGGTGTGATGGGCTGTCTTGTCGATTAACCGTCACCATTGTTGCCACCGTTTCGTGGAACAAATTTCGTGAAGGGAATCACTCATGCGGGGAACGGGCGCTGTGCGATGGCAGGGCGAAGTTCGGCAAGCTCGGTTCGACGAACTCTCGCTCTTGGCTGAAATCGAGCGCGACGCCTTTTTCTCGCTTGTTGCAGCAGAAGCGTTCCCGCCGGGCGATGCTTCCGTCACTCCTCTGGAACTGATGGAGGCTGCGCTCCGCGATGGACTTCTCTTTGTCGCGGCCGACGAAAAAGACCGAGCGGTTGGATTTCTGGCATGTGGCGAACGCGATGGCGCGCTCCACATCGGAGAAATCGATGTTTGGCGGTCTTGGCAGGGAAAGGGCGTCGGTCGGCTCTTGATGCTGACAGCGCTCAAGGAAGCACGACGAAGGATGCTGTGGGGTGCCATGTTGACAACGGATCGCCATGCGCCGTTCAACCGTCGATTTTACGAAACGCTGGGGTTTCGCGAAGAACGCAAAGATCAGCTTCCGCCGTCGATTTTGACCGTGCTGGAGGCAGAAATTTCTGGCGGGCTCGATGCGACGCGACGGCTGGCAATGGTCCTTCGCTTCCAGGATCAATCCAGTGATACCTTGACTCGCCCCGGCGGGGCTGAAAAAAGGATGCCCAAGGGGTGGTATCGCGAGACCCCGTGAGGCCTCGGCCCAATATCGCGCTTCTTCCCATCTCATGGAAGGCGCTGCCGACATGGCTTCTACACTTGAAATCACTGTTTCCCAACTCATGCGCCGCATCGGCCTGCCCGATGCGCCTGTTCTCATCGATGTCCGCATCCCGGATGATGTCGCGCTCGATCCGCGTCGTCTCCCGGCTTCGCAAGGCCAAGACTTTCGCGAAGCCCAGAATTGGGCCAGCGCATTTGCCGGCCGCGATGTCGTTGTCCTTTGCCAGAAAGGCCTCAAGCTTTCTCAGGGTGTCGGCGCTCTCCTGCGCTTGGCTGGCGCGCGGGCTGAATCGCTTGAAGGCGGGTTCGTTGCCTGGAAAGAAGCGGGCGGCGTGCTGCTGAAGCCCGACGCCGTGCCCTCCGCTCCAGCAGGCCAAAGCACCTTGTGGGTCACGCGGACACGGCCGAAAATCGACCGCATCGCCTGCCCCTGGCTGATCCGGCGTTTTGT
>JBOFZC010000118.1:0-12234 GCA_051654985.1 Rhabdaerophilum sp. | reverse complement strand
AGGCGATCACAGCTCCGTCGGGTAAGGGCTCTAACACCCTTGTGGGGCGGAAGCGGATCCGGAAGTTCTTCGGAAATATCCGTGAAGCGATCGAGATGCCGAACCTGATTGAGGTTCAGAAGGCATCTTATGATCAGTTTCTCATGGTGGAGGAGCCGAAAGGCGGTCGTCCTGATGAGGGATTGCAGGGCGTTTTCAAGTCCGTCTTCCCGATCTCGGATTTCTCGGGCGCTTCTTTGCTCGAATTCGTGCGTTACACGTTCGAGACGCCGAAATTCGACGTGGATGAATGCCGTCAGCGCGGCATTACCTTTGCGGCGCCGCTGAAGGTGACACTCCGCCTCATCGTGTTCGATGTGGACGTGGATACCGGTGCGAAATCGGTCAAGGACATCAAGGAGCAGGACGTTTACATGGGCGATATGCCGCTCATGACGTCGAACGGCACCTTCATCGTCAATGGCACCGAGCGCGTGATCGTCAGCCAGATGCACCGTTCGCCGGGCGTCTTCTTCGATCACGACAAGGGCAAGAGCCATTCCTCGGGCAAGCTGCTGTTTGCTGCGCGCATCATTCCCTATCGCGGTTCGTGGCTCGATATCGAGTTCGACGCGAAGGATATCGTGCATGCGCGCATCGACCGTCGCCGCAAGATCCCGGTGACGAGCTTGTTCTATGCACTCGGCATGGATGGCGAGGAAATTCTCTCGACCTTCTACAAGACCGTTCCTTATGCCCGCACCAAGGACGCCTGGCGCTTGCCTTACGAGGCTGAGCGCTTCAAGGGCCTGAAGGCGACCGTCGATTACATCGATGCCGATACGGGCGAAGTGGTGATCGAAACCGGCCGCAAGATGACCGTGCGTGCTGCGCGCCAGCTGGCCGAGAAGGGATTGAAGTTCCTTCGCGCCGCAAACGAGGATCTCATCGGGCAATATGTCTCGGAAGACATCGTCAACCTCGAAACCGGTGAGATTTTCGCCGAAGCGGGCGACGAGATTTCCGAAAAGCTGCTGAAAGTGTTCGAGGAAGCCGGCATCAACGAGCTGCCCATCCTCGATATCGATCACATCAATATCGGCCCCTATATTCGCAACACGCTCTCCGCCGACAAGAATGAGCGGCGCGAAGAAGCCCTGTTCGACATCTATCGCGTGATGCGTCCCGGCGAGCCGCCGACCGTTGATACGGCTGAGAAGATGTTTTCGGACTTGTTCTTTGACTCGGAACGCTATGATCTCTCGGCCGTGGGCCGCGTGAAGATGAACATGCGCCTTGATCTCGATGCCGAGGACACGGTCCGTATCCTGCGCAAGGAAGATATCCTTGCCGTGGCGAAGGCGCTTGTCGAACTGCGCGATGGGCGCGGGGAAGTCGATGACATCGACCATCTTGGCAACCGTCGTGTGCGCTCTGTGGGCGAATTGATGGAGAACCAGTATCGCCTGGGTCTTCTGCGCATGGAGCGCGCGATTAAGGAGCGCATGTCGTCGGTCGATATCGACACGGTGATGCCGCAGGATCTGATCAACGCCAAGCCTGCGGCTGCCGCTGTGCGCGAGTTCTTTGGTTCGTCGCAGCTCTCGCAGTTTATGGACCAGACCAACCCGCTCTCGGAAATCACCCACAAGCGTCGTCTTTCGGCGCTTGGACCTGGGGGTCTGACCCGTGAGCGTGCTGGCTTCGAAGTGCGTGACGTTCACCCCACGCATTACGGCCGCATCTGCCCGATTGAAACGCCAGAAGGCCCGAATATCGGCCTCATCAACTCGCTCGCGACCTTTGCGCGCGTGAACAAATATGGCTTCATCGAGAGCCCGTTCCGCCGTGTGCGGGACGGCATGGTCACCGATGACGTGGTCTATCTCTCGGCGATGGAAGAGCAGAAGCACCATGTCGCTCAGGCCAACGTCGCGACCGATGGCAAGCGCAAGCTCGTCGACGACCTGATCGTTGCGCGTCATGCCGGCGACGTCATCACAGTGCCGGTTGAAAAAATCGACCTGATGGACGTCTCGCCGAAGCAGCTCGTTTCGGTTGCGGCCGCGCTCATCCCGTTCCTTGAGAACGATGACGCGAACCGCGCCCTGATGGGCTCGAACATGCAGCGTCAGGCTGTGCCGCTGGTGCGCTCGGATGCGCCGTTTGTCGGCACCGGCATGGAAGCGGTTGTGGCGCGCGACTCAGGCGCTGCGATTGCGGCCCGCCGTTCGGGCGTGGTCGATCAGGTCGATGCGACCCGTATCGTGGTGCGTGCGACCGATGATCTCGACCCGACGAAGCCCGGTGTCGACATCTATCGCTTGCAGAAATTCCAGCGTTCGAACCAGTCCACCTGCATCAACCAGCGTCCGCTCGTGGCGCCGGGCGATATTGTTACCAAGGGCGATATCGTTGCCGACGGCCCCTCGACCGATCTCGGCGATCTCGCACTCGGCCGCAACTGCCTCGTCGCGTTCATGCCTTGGAATGGCTACAACTTCGAAGACAGCATCCTGCTTTCCGAGCGTATCGTGAAGGAGGACGTGTTCACCTCGATCCATATCGAGGAATTCGAGGTGATGGCCCGCGACACCAAGCTCGGCCCTGAGGAAATCACCCGCGATATTCCGAACGTTTCGGAAGAAGCGCTGAAAAACCTCGACGAGGCCGGCATCGTCTATATCGGCGCGGAAGTGGCGGCAGGCGATATTCTCGTGGGCAAGATCACGCCGAAGGGCGAGAGCCCGATGACGCCGGAAGAGAAGCTGCTCCGCGCGATCTTCGGCGAAAAGGCCTCGGATGTGCGCGACACCTCGCTGCGTGTGCCGCCGGGTGTGCAGGGCACGATCGTGGAAGTGCGCGTGTTCAACCGCCACGGCGTGGACAAAGACGAGCGCGCCCAGGCGATCGAGCGCGAGGAAATCGAACGCCTCGCCAAGGACCGCGACGACGAACTCGCAATTCTGGACCGCAACACCTTTGGCCGTCTGTCCGACATCATCGTCGGCAAGCCGGGTATTGCTGGCCCGAAGGGCTTCAAGAAGGACACCGACATCACCCGCGAAGCCCTGGATGGGTTCCCGCGCTCGCAGTGGTGGCTGTTTGCGGTGCCTGATGATCGCCTGATGGGCGAGATCGAGGCGATGCGGAAGCAATATGACGAAGCCAAGAAGGCGCTCGAACAGCGCTTCCTGGATAAGGTCGAAAAGCTTCAGCGTGGCGACGAACTGCCTCCGGGCGTGATGAAGATGGTCAAGGTCTTCATCGCCGTGAAGCGCAAGATTCAGCCGGGCGACAAGATGGCGGGTCGCCACGGCAACAAGGGTGTCGTGTCCAAGATCGTCCCGATCGAGGATATGCCCTTCCTGGAAGATGGCACGCATGTCGACGTGGTGTTGAACCCGCTCGGCGTGCCCTCGCGCATGAACGTAGGCCAGATTCTGGAAACCCATCTCGGCTGGGCCTGTGCAGGCCTCGGGCGACAAGTTTCGGATGCGGTGAATTCCTATCTGAAATCGGGCAACGCGAAGCCTTTGCGCTCGAAAATGGCCGAGATCTACGGCGCTGACCCGCAGATTGACAATCTTGATGACGCCGATCTGGCGTCGATGTCGAAGAACCTCGCGCGCGGCGTGCCGATCGCGACCCCGGTTTTCGATGGCGCCAAGGAAAGTGATATTGAGGATTATCTTGCGATGGCCGGCCTCGATCGTTCGGGCCAGTCGACGCTTTATGATGGGCGCACCGGCGAGCCTTTCGACCGCAAGGTGACGGTGGGCTACATCTACATCCTCAAGCTGCATCACCTTGTCGATGACAAGATCCATGCGCGCTCGATCGGGCCTTACTCGCTCGTCACGCAGCAGCCTCTGGGCGGCAAGGCGCAGTTCGGCGGCCAGCGCTTCGGCGAAATGGAAGTCTGGGCGCTCGAGGCGTACGGCGCGGCTTACACCTTGCAGGAAATGCTAACCGTGAAGTCGGACGACGTCGCGGGCCGCACCAAGGTCTACGAGTCGATCGTGCGTGGCGAAGACAATTTCGAAAGCGGCATTCCCGAGAGCTTCAACGTGCTCGTCAAGGAAATGCGGTCGCTGGGCCTCAATGTGGAGCTGCTCTCCACGAAGCCCAAGAACGACCAGCAATTGCCGCCGGCGGAAGCGGCCGAGTGATCCAATCCGGTGGCGGGCATGCCCGCCACCATCCCCGCCGGGGCAGGGGGTTTCTCCTCCTTGGCGGTTTCGAGAATGACCCGAATTCGTTTTTCAGGACGACCGGCCGAGCCCTTCCCGGTGTCCATTAGGAGCATGTCATGAAGCAGGACGTCATGAACATCTTCAGCCCGGTGGTCACGCCACAGGCCTTCGATCAGATCAAGATCTCGATCGCGGCACCGGAGAAGATTCTCTCGTGGTCCTATGGCGAGATCAAGAAGCCGGAAACGATCAATTACCGCACCTTCAAGCCGGAGCGGGATGGCCTGTTCTGCGCGCGCATCTTCGGGCCAATCAAGGATTACGAATGCTTGTGCGGCAAGTACAAGCGTATGAAATACAAGGGTATTATCTGCGAGAAGTGCGGCGTGGAAGTCACGCTCAGCCGCGTGCGGCGCGAGCGGATGGGCCATATCGAGTTGGCAGCCCCGGTGGCTCATATCTGGTTCCTCAAATCACTGCCGAGCCGCATTGCCCTGCTGCTTGACACGGCTTTGAAGGATATTGAACGCGTTCTCTATTTCGAGAGCTACATCGTCATCGAGCCAGGCCTGACTCCGCTGAAGCAGTATCAGCTGCTCTCCGAAGACGAATTCCTGCGTGCGCAGGATGAATACGGCCAGGACAGCTTCACCGGTATGATCGGCGCGGAAGCGATCCGCGAGATGCTGAAATCGCTGGAACTCGCGAAAATCGCCGGCGATCTGCGTGAGGAAATCGGCCAGACCGATTCAGACCTCAAGAAGAAGAAGCTCGCGAAGCGCCTGAAAATCATCGAGGCCTTCATGCAATCCGGCAACAAGCCGGAATGGATGATCATGACGCAAATTCCGGTCATCCCGCCGGATCTGCGCCCGCTCGTGCCGCTCGATGGCGGCCGCTTCGCGACCTCGGATCTCAACGATCTCTACCGCCGCGTCATCAACCGCAACAACCGCCTCAAGCGGCTGATGGAGTTGCGCGCGCCGGATATTATTATCCGCAACGAGAAGCGCATGCTTCAGGAAGCGGTGGATGCGCTGTTCGATAACGGACGTCGCGGCCGTGTGATCACGGGTGCCAACAAGCGTCCGTTGAAGTCGCTCGCCGATATGCTCAAGGGCAAGCAGGGCCGTTTCCGCCAGAACCTGCTCGGCAAGCGCGTCGATTATTCCGGCCGCTCGGTTATCACCGTCGGCCCGGAATTGAAGCTCCATCAATGCGGCTTGCCCAAAAAGATGGCGCTCGAACTCTTCAAGCCGTTCATCTACTCGAAGCTCGATGCGCGCGGCCTCTCGGCCACCGTCAAGCAGGCGAAGAAGCTCGTCGAGAAAGAGCGTCCGGAGGTTTGGGATATCCTCGATGAGGTGATCCGCGAGCATCCGGTGATGTTGAACCGCGCTCCGACCCTTCACCGCCTCGGCATCCAGGCCTTCGAGCCGGTGCTGGTGGAGGGCAAGGCGATCCAGCTGCATCCGCTCGTGTGTACGGCGTTCAACGCCGACTTCGACGGCGACCAGATGGCTGTGCACGTTCCGCTGTCGCTGGAAGCGCAGCTGGAAGCGCGCGTGCTGATGATGTCGACCAACAACATCCTGCATCCCGCGAACGGCCAGCCGATCATCGTGCCGTCGCAGGATATTGTTCTCGGCCTCTATTACCTCTCCATCATGGCCGATGGCGAGCCGGGACAGGGCAAGGCGTTCTCGAACCTCGCCGAGATCGAGCACGCGCTCGCGGCGAAGGCGATCACGTATCACTCCAAGATCAAGTATCGCTGGGAAGGCATCGATCAGAACGGCAAGCCCTACAAGAAGACCTATGAGACGAGCCCGGGCCGCGTGGTGCTGTCGCAGCATCTGCCGGTGCATCCGCTCGTATCCTTCGACGCCGTCAACAAGCTGCTGACGAAGAAGGAAATCTCCGGGATGATCGACGTGGTCTACCGGAGCTGCGGCCAGAAAGAGGCCGTGATCTTCTGCGATCGCATCATGTCGATGGGCTTCTATCACGCCTACAAGGCCGGCATTTCCTTCGGCAAGGATGACATGCTCATCCCCGAGAACAAGTGGCCGATCGTCAACGAAACGCGTGCCTACACGAAGGAATTCGAGCAGCAATATCAGGATGGCCTGATCACGCAGGGCGAGAAGTACAACAAGGTCGTCGACGCCTGGGCAAAGTGCTCGGATCGTCTCGCCAACGAGATGATGAACCGCATTTCGGCAGTGCGCAAAGACGATGCCGGCCGCGACAAGCCGGTCAACTCGATCTACATGATGAGCCATTCGGGTGCGCGTGGTTCGCCCACTCAGATGAAGCAGCTCGCCGCGATGCGTGGCCTGATGGCCAAGCCTTCAGGCGAGATCATCGAGACGCCGATCATCTCGAACTTCAAGGAAGGTCTGACCGTTCTTGAATATTTTAACTCGACCCACGGCGCCCGCAAGGGTCTCGCGGATACCGCGTTGAAGACGGCAAACTCGGGCTATCTCACACGTCGTCTCGTCGACGTGGCGCAGGATGCTGTCATCTCGCTGACCGATTGCGGTTCCGAGGGTGGTATCACCACGCGCGCGATCATCGATGCCGGCAACGTGGTGGCTTCACTCGCAAGCCGTATCCTTGGCCGCACTGCGGCAGAAGATGTGGTGGATCCGGTATCGCAGGACGTGATTGTTCCGCGCGGGCGAATGATGGACGAGAAGGACGTGGCGAATGTCGCTGCGGCCAGTGTCCAGCAGGTCAAGATCCGCTCGGTTCTCACTTGCGAAGCGCCGCGCGGCGTCTGCGCCACTTGCTACGGGCGTGATCTCGCGCGCGGCACCTCGGTCAATATGGGCGAAGCTGTGGGTGTCATTGCGGCTCAGTCGATTGGCGAGCCGGGCACGCAGCTCACGATGCGCACCTTCCACATTGGCGGTGCGGCCCAGATCAACGAGCAATCTTCGCTCGACACAAACTTCGAAGGCACGATTGTGATCAAGAATCGCAACGTGGCGCGAAACTCGGAAGGCGATCTGATCGCTATGAGCCGCAACCTCGTCGTGGCAGTGATGGGTCCAGATGGGGCGGAGCGTGCGTCGCACCGCATTATGTTTGGTGCCAAGCTGCGGGTGGATGAGGGCGACAAGGTGAAGCGCGGCCAGCGCATTGCCGAATGGGATCCCTTCACCCGTCCGATCCTCACCGAGGTCGATGGTAAAATCCGCTTCGACGATCTGGTAGAAGGCTCCTCGATGTCGGAAGCCGTGGATGAGTCAACCGGTATCGCCAAGCGCGTTGTCACCGATTGGCGCGGTTCGGCCCGTTCGGCTGACCTCAAGCCGGCGCTGACCATCGTCGATGACGCCGGCAAGATCATGAAGCTCGCCCGCGGCGGCGATGCAAAGTACATGCTGCCGGTGGATGCGATCCTGACGGGCGATCCAGGCGGCAAGGTCAAGGCGGGCGACGTGATCGCACGTATCCCGACCGAAAGCGCCAAGACGCGCGACATCACGGGCGGTCTTCCGCGCGTGGCTGAGCTCTTCGAAGCGCGTCGTCCGAAGGAAGCCGCGATCATCGCGGAAGTCTCCGGTACGGTGCAGTTCGGCCGTGACTACAAGAACAAGCGTCGCGTTTCGATCACTCCGGACGAGGAAGGTCTGGAGCCGATTGAGTACTTGATCCCCAAGGGTAAGCACATTCATCTTCAGGATGGCGACCATGTGGAGAAGGGCGACTTCATCCTCGAAGGCCCGCCCGCGCCGCATGATATTCTCGCAGTGAAGGGTGTCGAAGAGCTCGCGGCGTTCCTCGTGAACGAAATCCAGGAGGTTTACCGCCTCCAGGGCGTGAACATCAACGACAAGCATATCGAGGTGATCGTTCGCCAGATGCTGCGCAAATACGAGATCCAGGATCCGGGCGACAGTGACATGCTGGCCGAAGAGCAGATCGACAAGATGGAGCTCGACGAGGTCAACGAGATGCTCATTGAGCAGGGCAAGAAGCCAATCGTGGCTGTGCCCGTGCTGCTGGGTATCACCAAGGCTTCGTTGCAGACCCGCTCGTTCGTTTCGGCTGCGTCGTTCCAGGAGACCACGCGCGTGCTCACCGAAGCGGCCGTCAACGGCAAGGTGGATACGCTCGATGGCCTCAAGGAGAACGTCATCGTGGGTCGCCTCATCCCGGCAGGTACCGGCCAAATGATGACGCGCATCCGCGAGGTGGCGACACGGCGTGATAACCTGATCGTCGCGCAGCAGGAGACGGAGGCGCGTACCGCCGTCAAGGACGTTGCACCGGCCTTGCCAGCTGCTGAGTAAAACTTGCGAGGCCGGGGAAACCCGGCTTCTGCCACCGAGAACGGCCGGCATCTTCTAGGGTGTCGGTCGTTTTTTGTCATTTGAGCCATGCATAGCCAACATCACGGCCTTGCAAATGAAATCCCCGCTTTTTCTGATTGACTTTCGCGACTCGGCGAGTCAGAAGCACGCTCCTTGGCAGGCCGTGGGCATGGTCATGCTTCGTTATCGAAGCTTCCGGCCCAAACGCTGCCTTTCTTACGACCTGAAGTGGATGGGGTGCGGGTCAAATCGCTCCCTCTGGTCAAGATCTGCGGGTTTCCCCGCTGATCCTCTGTTTCGGCGCCATTTGGGCCTCGCTTCGGCATGGCTTGAACGGCGCGCTTTGTGCTTGCCGAAGCACGGTTCACCAGAGCCGGACGCGGCAGGGCAGGGAGCCTCCCCCGGGGGGCAAGTCGGGAAAGGCCGTTAAGGCCAGATTTTCCGCCGTAAGGCGGAGCAAGAGATGAAAAGGGCATCGAATGCCGACAATTAGCCAGCTGATCCGGAATGCCCGGAGCGCGCAGAAGACCCGGGACAAGGCCCCGGCGCTTCAGTCGTGCCCGCAGAAGCGCGGCGTTTGCACGCGCGTGTACACCACGACCCCGAAGAAGCCGAACTCGGCGCTTCGTAAGGTTGCAAAGGTGCGCCTGACGAATGGCTTCGAAGTGATCGGCTACATCCCCGGCGAAGGCCACAACCTTCAGGAGCACTCCGTGGTGATGATCCGCGGCGGCCGCGTGAAGGATCTTCCCGGCGTGCGTTATCACATCGTCCGCGGCGTGCTCGACACGCAGGGCGTCAAGGATCGTAAGCAGCGTCGTTCGAAATACGGCGCGAAGCGTCCGAAGTAAGAGGTTCAGCCATGTCTCGCCGTCACGCTGCAGAGAAGCGCGAAATCATTCCGGACGCCAAGTTTGGCGACATTGTCGTGACCAAGTTCATGAACGCGGTCATGTATGAAGGCAAAAAATCGGTTGCCGAAGGCATCGTCTATGGCGCTTTCGACCTCATCGAGGGCCGCGCCAAGTCCGACCCACTGCCGATGTTCAAGCAGGCCCTGGATAACGTGGCCCCGGCGGTCGAGGTTCGCTCTCGCCGTGTGGGTGGCGCGACCTATCAGGTGCCGGTTGAGGTTCGCCCGGAGCGCCGTCAGGCGCTGGCGATCCGCTGGATCATCACGGCCGCTCGCGGTCGCAACGACAAGACCATGGTGGAGCGTCTCTCTGCCGAACTTCTCGACGCTGCCAACAATCGTGGCGCCGCCGTGAAGAAGCGCGAAGAAACGCACCGGATGGCGGAAGCCAACCGCGCCTTCTCGCATTATCGCTGGTAACCCCGAACACCCTGACGAGGATCAGACATGCCCCGCCAATATTCGCTCGAGGATTATCGCAACTTCGGCATCATGGCTCACATTGATGCTGGCAAGACGACCACGACCGAGCGCATCCTCTATTACACCGGCAAGAGCCACAAGATCGGCGAAGTGCACGAAGGTGCTGCGACCATGGATTTCATGGAGCAGGAGCAGGAGCGTGGCATCACGATCACTTCGGCTGCAACGACCGCCTTTTGGGAAGGTCGCGACGGCAAGAAGAAGCGTCTCAACATCATCGATACTCCCGGCCACGTCGACTTCACGATTGAAGTCGAGCGTTCGCTGCGCGTGCTCGATGGCGCGGTTTGCGTGCTCGACTCGAACCAGGGCGTTGAGCCCCAGACCGAAACCGTCTGGCGCCAGGGCGACAAATACAAAGTTCCGCGCATCGTCTTCGCCAACAAGATGGATAAGACGGGTGCCGATTTCTACAAGTGTCTCGATGACATCGTGAAGCGCCTTGGCGCGAAGCCGGTGGCGATCCAGCTGCCGATCGGCGCGGAAAGCGATTTCAAGGGCATCGTCGACCTCATCCGCATGAAGGGCGTCGTCTGGGATGATGACCAGCTCGGCGCATCCTATCGCGACATCGATATCCCGGCTGATCTCGTCGAGAAGGCGAAGCAGTATCGCGAGCAGATGATTGAAGCCGCTGTCGAAATGGATGACGCGGTGATGGAAGCTTATCTCGAAGGCAAGGAGCCCGACGAAGATACGCTGCGCCGTTGCATCCGCAAAGCGGTTCTCACGAGCGCTTTCTATCCGGTTTTGTGCGGCTCTGCCTTCAAGAACAAAGGCGTGCAGACGCTTCTTGATGCGGTGGTTGACTTCCTGCCGTGCCCGCTCGATCGCCCGGCGATCAAGGGTATCGACGCGAAGACCGAAGCCGAGACGACCCGTCCGTCGTCTGACGATCAACCGCTCGCCATGCTCGCTTTCAAGATCATGGACGACCCCTACGGCGTTCTCACCTTCTGCCGCATCTACTCGGGCAAGCTCGAATCCGGCACGACACTGATGAACGCGACGCGTGAGAAGCGCGAGCGCATCGGCCGTATGTTGCTGATGCACGCCAACAACCGCGAAGAAATCAAAGAAGCCTTTGCCGGCGACATCATCGCCGTGGTCGGCCTCAAGGAAGCTCGCACGGGCGATACGATCTGCGATCCCAATGCGCCGGTCATCCTTGAGCGCATGATCTTCCCCGAGCCGGTCATCGAGATGGCGATCGAGCCAAAATCGAAGGCCGATCAGGAAAAGATGGCGATTGCACTTGGCAAGCTCGCTGCGGAGGACCCGTCCTTCCGCGTGTCGACCGACCAGGAGAGCGGCCAGACCATCATCAAGGGCATGGGCGAACTGCATCTCGACATCAAGGTCGATATCCTGAAGCGCACCCACAAGGTGGAAGTTGGCGTTGGCGCCCCGCAGGTCGCCTATCGCGAGACGATCACCCGCCCTGTGGACCATGATTACACCCACAAGAAGCAGTCCGGCGGTTCGGGCCAGTTCGCTCGCATCAAGTTCACGGTTGCTCCGAACGAAGTCGGCAAGGGCTTCGAATTCGAGTCGAAGGTGATCGGCGGCACGGTTCCGAAGGAATTCATTCCGGGCGTCGAGAAGGGCCTTGAAAGCGTCATCGGTTCGGGTCCGCTCGCGGGCTTCCCGGTCGTGGACGTGAAGGTCACACTGACGGACGGTGCCTATCACGAGGTCGACTCGAGCGCGATTGCGTTCGAAATCGCTGCTCGTCAGGGCCTGCGCGAGGCGTTCCAGAAGAAGGAAGCCGGTGCGGTTCTCCTCGAGCCGATCATGAAGGTCGAGGTGGTGACGCCGGAAGACTTCACCGGTTCGGTGATCGGCGATCTGAACTCGCGTCGCGGGCAGATCCAGGGTCAGGACATGCGCGGCAACGCGAACGTCGTGAATGCCATGGTGCCGCTCGCCAACATGTTCGGCTACGTGAATACGCTGCGCTCCTTCTCACAGGGCCGCGCCTCGTTCTCGATGTCGTTTGACCATTATGCCGAAGTGCCGCGCAACGTCGCGGACGAGGTGATCGCAAAATACGCGTGAATTCACGCTTAACCCAAAACTTCCGCGCCGAGCGCGATAGATCCGGAGAAGAGTTCGATGGCCAAGGAAAAGTTCAATCGTACGAAGCCGCATTGCAACATCGGGACGATCGGTCACGTTGACCATGGCAAGACGTCTTTGACGGCTGCGATCACGAAGATTTTGGCTGAGACGGGCGGTGCGACGTTCACGGCTTACGACATGATTGACAAGGCGCCGGAAGAGAAGGCGCGCGGGATCACGATCTCGACGGCTCACGTTGAGTATGAGACGGCGA
>JBOFZC010000117.1:0-12987 GCA_051654985.1 Rhabdaerophilum sp. | reverse complement strand
CCAGCCATGCGGCGTAACGCCCATGATGGCAATTTGGCCGAACGGAAGAATGGAATGCCCTCCTCTCGCACTCCTGTCGCGTTGCACTGGTTTCGCAACGATCTCAGGCTTGATGACAATCCTGCGCTGGTGGCCGCTTGCCAGTCCGAGCGCCTCCTGACCCTCTTCATCGACGAATCAGGCGCCACCCACCGCCCGAGCGGTGCCGCCTCGAACTGGTTTTTGCATCATGCCTTGGACTCGCTCACCGAATCATTGGGTTCAAAGGGCAATCCGCTTCTGATTCTTAGAGGTGATCCGTGCGACATCATCCCGCACCTTGCAAAACAGATCGGAGCGACCCGCGTCACCTGGAATCGTCGCTACGGAGCGGCTGAACGCGCGACTGATTCTGCCGTCAAAGCCGCCCTTAAAGAGCAGGACATCGAGGCTCTGAGCTTCAACGGCCATCTCCTCTACGAGCCGATGGAGGTGCGCTCTCAGGCTGGGGGTCCGATGCGGGTGTTCACCCCGTTCTGGAAAGCCGCCCGTGCGGCGAGACCTGTCGAGCCGCCTTTGAACGCCCCGGTCAGCCTCCCTGCGCCTCCTGATCTGTCGTCAATCACGGATCGGCTCGAACTTTCGCAACTCAACCTCTTGCCGACCAAGCCCGATTGGGCCGGGGGTCTGCGTGAGACCTGGCATCCGGGCGAGGCCGGAGCGCGTGAAAAGCTCCTTACCTTCATCTCAGGCGGGCTCGACGGCTATGGCGACAATCGCAACCGGCCGGACAAACCCTCGACCTCCATGCTCTCGGCGCATCTCGCTGTCGGTGACATTTCCGTGCGCCGGATCTGGCAAACGGTCGAGATGGCGCGGGAGACTGGCGAAACTCGCGCAGGCAGCGATGATGTTGCGAAATTCTTTTCTGAACTTGGATGGCGGGAATTCGCCTATCACCTGCTGTTTCACTACCCGACCTTGGCCGAAGCGAATTACCAGCCGAAATTCGATGCCTTTCCTTGGGTAAAGGATGAAGTTGCACTGCTGGCATGGCAGCGTGGGCACACAGGCTACCCCATTGTGGATGCAGGGATGCGTCAGCTCTGGCAGACCGGCTTCATGCACAATCGCGTGCGGATGATTGTCGCCTCGTTCCTCATCAAGCACCTGATGATCGATTGGCGGGAGGGTGAGACATGGTTCTGGGACACGCTCTGCGATGCTGACCCCGCCAACAACGCCGCGAGTTGGCAATGGGTCGCGGGCTCTGGTGCGGATGCCGCGCCGTATTACCGCATCTTTAACCCCATCATTCAGGGTGAAAAGTTCGATCCGAAGGGAGAATTCGTCCGTAGCTTTGTTCCAGAGCTCAAACACTTGTCGGCGGAATTTATCCACCGTCCATGGGAAGCGCCGGCGCCGATACTCTTGCGTGCTGGTGTGACGCTCGGTGAGAATTACCCACACCCGATCGTGCCTCATGAAAGGGCGCGCGAGCGGGCGCTCGAAGCTTTCAAGTCGCTGCCCCCGGTAGCGTCCGGTCTATAGTAAAAGGGACGCGAATATGCGGATTGCAGTGATAGGCAGTGGAATTGCCGGACTTGGCGCAGCCTATCGGCTGAGCCGGCATTTTGGACACGATGCCATCACACTGTTCGAGAAAGATCAGCGCCTTGGGGGGCACGCCGCTACAGTCGATATCGACTATGACGGCGCGCATGTCGCGGTGGATACCGGCTTTATTGTCTTCAACACCTTGAATTACCCGCTGCTGACCGCGCTGTTTTCGGAACTGGGTGTCGCTACCCATCGCTCCGATATGGGCTTTTCGCTCTCGCTCGATGATGGCAAATTTGAATGGTCGGGGCAGGAGAAAAAGGTCGTCTCCTCGTTCTTCGCGCAGCCGCTCAACCTCATCCGTCCGCGTCTGTGGCGCATGTTACGCGATATGCGCCGCTTTTCGCGCGAAGCGGTCGAAGACCGCGAAGCTGGGCGACTTGCTGGGCTTTCACTCGGAGAATACCTCTCAAAGAAGGGCTATGGCCGCGAACTCATCGAGGATTATGTCCTTCCGATGGGGGCGGCGATCTGGTCAATGTCTGCGCGCGCGGTGCTTGAATTCCCGGCGGAGAGCTTCGTCGCCTTTTTCGACAATCATCGCCTGCTGCATTGGGATCGCCCGGTCTGGCGCACAGTGTCCGGCGGTTCGCGCGCTTATGTTCGTAAACTCGTCGGCTCGGCTGGCTTTCATGTCCATTCCGGTGACGGTATTGTGAGCTTGAAGCGGCTGGCGCATGGCGCTGAAGTCGTAACCACCAAGGGCCACCGTGGTCATTTCGATGCGGTCGTGCTTGCGACGCATTCCGATCAAGCCTTGGCATTGTTGACCGATGCTTCAACCGCGGAGCGCAAGGTGCTCTCCCAAGTGCGCTATGCCGAGAACGAGGTGATCCTGCATCGCGATCCCAGCCTGATGCCGAAGCGCAAACGCGCCTGGGCGGCGTGGAACGTGCTCGGCGCGAGTGGCGAAGGCGAGCGGCCGGTGATGGTCTCCTATTGGATGAATCGCCTGCAGGGAATCGATGATTCTCGCCCGCTCTTCATCACGCTCAATCCGCGCAATGAGCCGGCTCCTGGGGCAGTTTTTGGGCGCTTCTCCTACGCGCATCCGCAATATGATGCGGCAGCCTTGGCGGCGCAGCGCGCCCTTCCCGGAATTCAGGGCCAAGGCGGCGTCTATTTTGCCGGAGCATGGACCGGCTACGGCTTCCACGAAGATGGCCTTCGCGCCGGCTACGATGCCGCCGATCGCTTGATCGCGTCGCATAGCCTCACCGGTGCTCCGAGCGTGCCGATGCTAGCGGTCGGGGCGCCACCGCGCGTATAATGCTTGGAATGAACGCTCCGGAGCCCCTATTTCCGCCACCTCAGGCCCCTGCCCTGTTCTATGTCGGGCCGGTGATGCATGCGCGGATGAAGCCGAAGGCGCACCGCTTTTCCTATTCGGTATTCGCGCTGCTGGTCGATCTCGACCGGCTCGGTGCGGCGAACGGCCTTTCGCGCCTGTTCTCGATCGGGAGTTTCAACCTGATCTCGTTCGATCTCAAGCCACATGGCCTCACAAAGGGGTCGCCTGACCCGCGCGCCGATGTTGCGCGGGCGCTCAAGGCTGCGGGAATGAGAGAAGAGCCTGCGCAGATTCTGCTCCTGTGCTACCCGCGCGTGCTTGGCTTCGTTTTCAATCCGCTCTCGGTCTATTTCGCCTATGCCGCCGATGGTCGGCTGATCGGCGTGCATTATGAGGTCCGCAACACCTTTGGCGAACGCCATTCTTATGTTGAGCCGGTGGAAGCAGGCCAACTTAACGAGGCCGGATTGCGCCAAGAGGCCGAGAAGCTCTTCTATGTCTCGCCCTTCATGAACATGGCGATGCGCTATCATTTCCGCTTGCGCCCACCCACCGAGCGTGACATCGCGCTGCGCATCCACGAAACGGATGCCGAAGGGCCTATTCTCGCGGCTACTTTCACCGGCCAAGCCAGGGCGATCACCGCTCGCTCCTGCCTCGCTCTCGCGCTAGGATTGCCCCTGATGACTCTCAAGGTCGTCGCCGGCATCCATTGGGAAGCATTGCGACTTTGGCTGAAAGGTGTAACTTTTGTGACGAGGCCTGCGCCCCCGCCGCCAGCCTCTCACGGAGGGAAAATCCTGTCCGTTCCGTCGGGCCATGAACGCGAGGGTGGACATGCCAGCTGAAGCAGCGAACAACGCTGTGGTTCTGAATGAACTGAATTTTGCGAGCGCGACGCGCGGCGTGCCCCGCGCCAGCCGCGAGGTTTTGCGCTTTGTGCTCGGCCTTTCGGCCGGTTCGATCCGCATCACGCTGCCGGATGGGCGTATCTTCGCCGTGGAAACCGGTAAAACCGGTCCACAGGCTGAAATCCGGATACGCCAATGGCGTTTTGCACGACGCGTGATGTTCGCGGGGGATGTCGGATTGGGCGACTCCTATGGCGATGGCGACTGGGACAGCCCGGATATCACGGAGGTCGTGAAGCTCTTCGCGAGCAACGAGGATCTCACTGCCAATTTCCTTGCGCGCTCGCCCGTGGCCCGCCTTGCGTTCCAGTTGCGGCATTTCCTCAACCGAAACACAAAAACCGGCTCGCAGCGCAATATTTCCGCGCATTACGACCTTGGCAACGCCTTCTATTCGGAATGGCTCGATCGCTCGATGACCTATTCCTCAGCGATTTTTGCGCCGGGCGACAACGATCTCTCGAGCGCGCAGGAGCGCAAATACCGGGCCCTCGCCAACAGCATGGGCGTGCAGCCGGACGAGCATGTGCTCGAAATAGGCTGCGGTTGGGGCGGTTTTGCCGAATTCCTCGCCAAAGAGCGTGGCGCGCGCGTCACAGCGCTCACCATCAGCCGCGAGCAATTCGAATTCGCACAACGTCGCATGCAGGAGGCTGGACTCAACGAACGCGTGACAATCCGGTTCCAGGATTATCGCGACGAGCACGGCACGTATGATCGCATCGGTTCAATCGAGATGTTCGAAGCCGTGGGCGAGAGTTATTGGGGCACATATTTCACCACTTTGCGCGACCGGCTGAAATCCGGCGGCACAGCCGGTTTGCAGATTATCACGGTTGCCGATCGTTTCTTCGAGGATTATCGGCGCAATATCGACTTCATCCGCCGCTTCATATTTCCCGGTGGCATGCTGCCCTCACCAATTAAGCTTGGTGAGTTATCACGTGCCTATGGGTTGATCGAAAGCTCTGACCGTTCAATCCGGCACGACTATGCCGAAACCTTGCGTCAATGGCGCTCGAGCTTTGATGAAGCCTGGCCGCGCCTGCAACCCATGGGATTTGATGAGCGTTTCCGCCGCCTCTGGCGCTATTATCTCAGCTATTGCGAGGGCGGATTTGAGGTCGGCTCAATCGACGTGCACCAGCTCGTTTACCGCAAGGGGTAATTACTTGACACCCATCGCCCGCTTGGCCAACGCGTAATAGAGCGGATAAGGCAATATTCTCATGAATTTGAGAATGAGCGCGAAGCGGCGCGGGAACGTGATTTCAAAACTGCCCGCATCCATGCCCAGCGCAATGCGCTTCGCGGCGTCCTCAACCTTCATCAGGAAAGGCATGGGGAAAGGGTTCGTCGCTGTGGCTGGCGTTTCGACAAAGCCGGGATTGACAAGCTGGAACAAGATGCCGCGCTGGTCACCGTCAAATTTCAGGCTCTCGACCATGTTGATCAACCCGGCTTTCGTCGCGCCATAGGCCGCAGAACTGGGAAGGCCGGAATATCCCGCGACCGAAGCATTCACCGCGACCTGTCCGCCCCCACGCGCAAGCATGGCGGGCAGCACCGCGCCGAGCGCATTGGCGACACCACCGAGATTGACCGCAAAGCTCTTGTGAAACTTCGAAGCCTCGAACGGTTCAATTTTGACAGGCAGGTAGAGCCCCGCATTGAGAAAAGCGCGGGCAATCGGGCCATGCTCAGCCTCGATGCGGGCCACGAGAGCGGCCATACCGGCTTCATCGGTCACATCGCAAGGTGCTGGAATAATCGCATGGGGAATGGGGCACGCCTTGGCGAGAGCCTCGAGCTCGTCGGCACGCCGTGCGGTTGCAACCACCCGCCAGCCTCTCCGTGCGGCCTCCAGAGCCAATTCACGTCCAATACCGGAACTGGCGCCTGTGATCCAGAACAGCCCGTCCTTCGGGCTCTGAGGCCGAGGAGCGGCCATTGCAGAGCTCAATGCTGGATGAAGCGGTTGAAATACCGGCCGATCGGCCCGGTGAGGCGCAAAGGCGCGTCCATCACCGCGAAGCACAGGCATTCCTCGCCGGCTTCGGCAATCGGTGTATGGTCCAAGTCTTCCTCAGAGATTGCAACATCACCGCGACCATAGCGGCCAGTCACGTCCGAGAACGCGCCGCGGATCACAAGCGTATATTCCGAGCCTTCATGCGTGTGCTGGGGCATCTTCTTGCCGGCGCGGATCCGGTAGAGCACAGCCGTTGTGCCGTCATCTGTCGGAACACGGCACTCTTTCACGCCTGGCAGGATGGTGCGGAATTCCAAGGCATCGAGGCTCTTTCCGAAGAAATGCTCGAGTGATTTCGGCGTATCACCCTCATTCCGAACGGGGGCAGCATCGAGCGCGAAGATCGCATCGAGACGCTCGCTGCGGTGACCGACAGGCGCACTCTCGTTGCTCTCAAAGCTGCGACCAAGCGAAGCTTCCAGCGCCGAAACGTAGGAACGGCTTTCCTGGCTCAATTCAAGATGAGCGCCAACCAGGGCATGCAAGGCCTTCGGAAGCGCACCAGCTGCGAATGCTGCAAGCAACGCGTCCATGGGTTGCTCGTTCGACTGATTGGGAAAGTGCATGTTCAAGGCGAAAAACTCCAAGGCGACCGACCCATTGATCGGCGGCGTTCAAGGCGATTACGTCGGGTTTCTCGCGCTGGATCACTCCGATGGTTACAAGGTGTCAGCCTGGAAAAGACAAGACAATCCGGCTCTTTGACGCAGGTTTCACGTGGATTTCTCTCGACTAAATGAGCGTGCCTTGCTTCATACCGGGCTCCCATGCGATGCCCTTGGGATGATCAGGGCCGCGAGAGTCCTTTCAAATCAACGAGGAGCGCGCATGATGGAAACAACTGATATTCAATCGCTTTTTCCTGTTACGCGCATGCTGTTTCGCGACGATTCCTACACACGGAAGGCGCAGGCACAGGCCCTCGGGGCACAGGGTGATACGCTCATTCTCGATCAAACCCTGTTCTATGCCGCGTCAGGCGGGCAGCCGGCGGATCATGGGGAAATCCTGCTCAAATCAGGTCAAACGGTCGCAGTCTGCGAGGTGCGCTATCTTGACCCAGCCAAGACACGAATCGGCCATGTGCTGCCTCCTGGCCTCGCGGAGGCTCTTGCAGGACAGCAGGTAGAGCTCACGCTCGATTGGGCACGCCGCCTGCGGCTGATGCGTATCCACACCGCCTTGCACCTGCTCTCGGTCGTGTTGCCCTACCCCGTCACTGGCGGCGCGGTGAACGTGAATGATGGCCGACTCGATTTCGACATCCCCGATGCCGGGCTCGACAAGGAGGCGATTGAGATTGAGCTCAACCGGCTCATCGATATGGATGCACCAGTCACTGATCGCTGGATCGCCGAGGAAGAGCTCGATCGCAATCCCTCGCTGGTGAAAACCCTCTCGGTGCAGCCGCCGCGCGGCACGGGCACGATCCGGCTTGTTGAGATTGCCGGGCTTGATTTGCAACCGTGCGGCGGCACCCATGTGCGGCGCACCAGCGAGATCGGCCGCATGGTTGTCACCAACATTGAGAAAAAGGGCAAGATCAACCGCCGCGTGCGGATTGCCTTCGCCTGACCCCGTCAGCACGCCTTTTGGGAGGATCGTTTCATGGCCAATCTCTTTGCTGAAATCCCGTTCGTTTCCACCGCCTGGCTCGAAGAAAACCGTGATCGGCCAGAAGTGAAGGTCGTGGATGGCACATGGCATCTACCGCCCACGGGGCGCAGCGGCCCGAAGGAATTCGCCGAAGCGCATATTCCCGGCGCGGTGTTCGTGAACATCGACACCCTTGCCGATCTCTCCTCGGGCCTGCCGCATATGCTGCCAACGGCCGAGCATTTCGCGCGTGACATTGGCGCGCTCGGGATTTCCGAAGATGACACGATCATCGTCTATGATCAGCTTGGGCTGTTCACCGCTCCGCGTGTGGCCTGGATGTTTCGCATCTATGGCGCAACGGATGTGCGCATTCTCGAAGGCGGATTGCCCCGTTGGAAATCCGAATCTCGCCCACTGACAAGCGATGTCCCAACGCCTATGCCCGCGCAGTTCGCAGCGAAACTCGACCGCGCCATGGTCGCAGCGTTGGCCGATGTGCAGAAGGCTCTGGAAACGGGCCAAGCCCAGGTGGTCGATGCCCGCCCCGCGTCGCGCTTCAAGGGCGAGGCGCCTGAACCGCGGCCGGGAGTGCGCTCCGGCCATATGCCGGGGAGCCTCAACCTGCCCTTCGATGTCATCACCGCCGACGGCGCCTTGAAATCGCCCGAAGCGATTCGCGCCGAGATGACCAAGGCTGGGATTGACCCTGCGAAGCCGGTGATCTGTTCCTGTGGTTCAGGCGTCTCCGCGGCGATCATCGCGATGGCGTTGAGCCGCGCCGGCGTGACGGTTGAGGGGGTTTACGATGGCTCTTGGGCGGAATGGGGGGCGCGCGACGATCTGCCGCTCGCGACAGGCCCAAAGTAGTCAGCGCCGAGGCACCCAGCCCGGCGTCACGGCGAGATAAGCGAGGTAACTCGCGCCGAAGCGCTTCGCGAGCTCACGCTCTTCAAAGCGCGCCTGCGCGATCACCGCAACAAGGCCCGAGACGAGGCAGATCAACGAAAACACGGAGGGCATGGCCAGGAAAAAACCAAGCTGCGCGGCCATCACACCGATAAACATCGGGTTTCGGACACGCGCGAAGGGACCGGTTGTCAAAAGCTCCGTGTCGGCTTCTTCATCCGCGCCGGAACGCCAATCCGCAGCCATGTAATGGTGCACAAAGGATGTAAGCCCAAACCCCACAAAGAGCAGAGCGAGCCCAATCAATGCGAGCGAAGGCTGCATAAGCGTGGGGAAAATCCCGATCTGCGCATCAAATTGCGGGAATGGCACTCGGATGATGGTCACGGCCCAAACCGCTATTCTCAGCGTGCGAAACAGAGAGTGAGTAACGTGTTGCACGGTGCCAGGACGGCTCAATAACTCCAACTGAACGCCCGAACGCGCCCGAGCTCCCGTCATACGCGTGGCGTAGACAAGAGCAAGCAGCGTAAAAAATGTCGGCAATGCCGCGCGTACGAAGTCTAAGGCTTGCACCGGCTTCCCCCTTCCGATGCTGTGAACAAGATCAGCATAATGAAGGCTTTAGCCCAAGAACAACAGCCCCCCGGGCGCATATGTCGCGGGTGGCTGCTGAGCAACTCGGTGAAATGGATCACTTTGCGCAGGGCAGAAATGCCCTCAGCGGAACCTCAGATCAATGCAAGATCTGGCTGAGGAATTCCTTGGTGCGCTCATGCTGCGGGTTCTTGAAGAACTCGTTCGGCGTGTTGATTTCGACAACCTGCCCCTTGTCCATGAAGATCACGCGGTCAGCCACCTGGCGTGCGAAACCCATTTCGTGAGTGACGCAAAGCATGGTCATGCCTTCCTCGGCGAGGCTCACCATGGTGTCGAGCACTTCCTTGACCATCTCGGGGTCGAGCGCTGAAGTCGGCTCATCGAACAGCATGATCTTCGGGCTCATGCAGAGCGAGCGGGCAATCGCCACGCGCTGCTGCTGGCCGCCCGAGAGCTGGCCGGGGAACTTCCCTGCCTGCTCGGGAATTTTGACGCGCGTGAGGTAGTGCATGGCCACCTCTTCCGCATCCTTCTTCGCCATTTTCTTCACCCAGATCGGGGCGAGCGTGCAGTTCTCGAGAATGGTGAGATGCGGGAACAGATTGAAGTGCTGAAACACCATCCCGACATCGCGACGAATCTCGTCGATCTTCTTGACGTCATTCGTGAGTTCTGTGCCATCCACGATAATCTGCCCGCGTTGGTGTTCCTCCAACCGGTTGATGCAGCGGATCATCGTCGATTTGCCGGAGCCCGAGGGGCCGCAAATCACGAGGCGTTCGCCGCGCTTCACGGTGAGGTTCACGTCTTTCAGCACGTGGAATTCGCCATACCACTTGTGCACGTCGACCATTTTCACAGCCGTTTCGGTCTTCAGCATGGTGGGCTTCAGGTTTGCGATTGCCATTGGTCCTGTTCCTTAACGCTTGTCGCCCACGGAAAGCCGCCGCTCCATCGAGCGGGCATAAGAGGCCATACCGTAGCAGAAGATGAAATACACAATCGCGGCAAAGGCATAGCCTGTCGCCGAGGTGGTGGGTGCAGCCCATTGTGGGTCGACACGCGCCGTTTCGATCGCCTTCAGGAAGTCGAAGATGCCGACGATCAGCAACAGGGAGGTGTCCTTGAACAGCCCGATATAGGTGTTCACGATGTTCGGGATGGTGATCTTGAGCGCCTGCGGCAGGACGATGAGGCGCATCATCTGCCAATAGCCGAGGCCCATTGCCATCGCGCCTTCATACTGGCCCTTCGGAAGGGCCTGAAGGCCGGCGCGCACCACTTCCGCCATATAGGCCGACGCGAAGAGCCCGATGCCGACGAGTGCGCGCAGCAGCTTATCCACCGTGATGTTATCCGGCAGGAAGAGCGGCAGCATCGTGTTCGCCATGAACAGCACCGTAATCAGCGGCACGCCACGCACGAACTCGATGAACATCACCGAGAGGAACTTGATCACAGGCAGCTTCGAGCGGCGCCCGAGGGCGAGCAAGATACCGAGCGGCAGCGAAGCCACGATACCGACGCCGGCTACGACCAACGTGACCATCAGGCCGCCCCAGCGCGCGGTATCGACAGCGCTCAACCCGAGCCAGGAATTGCCCCCAAGCAACCAGAACGAGATCAGCGGCAAGACCACAATAAAATAGATCATGCCGAGATCACGCCGTGGTGCGTTCTGCCAAAGCATCCAGCCCACACCGATGGCACCGAGCACGAAGAACAAGTCGACGCGCCAGCGTTGGTCGATCGGGTAAAAGCCGTAGATGAAGAACGAGATACGGTCCTTGACGAAGGCCCAGCAGGCCCCGGGAAGAACACCATTCTTCGCAATGCAGGCTTCGCGGTCTGCACCACTCCAGACTGCATCGGTGATCAAGAAGCTGATCATGCCGGGCAGAACCCAAGCCGCGACCAGCGCCGAGACGATCGTCAGGGCCGTATTGGCTGGTGACGAAAACAAGTTGGCCCGAACCCAACCCACGAATCCAACGGTTCCCGGAGGAGGTGGAAGCGGGGCATAGGGCTCATTTCGAACATAGGCATGTGCAAGCGCACCGGTGGGCGCGACTTGGCCGACGAGGGCGCCGGGAGCAAGATTCTCTTCCATGGCGGCCTCCTCAGCGCTCAACCAACGCCTTGCGGGCGTTATACCAGTTCATCAGGGTCGAGGTGGTCAGGCTCAGGGTGAGATAAACCAGCATCGTGATCGCGATGATTTCGACCGCCTGCCCGGTCTGGTTCAGCACTGTGCCGGTGAAAATCTGCACCAGATCAGGGTAGCCGATGGCGACCGCGAGCGATGAGTTCTTCGTCAGGTTCAGGTATTGCGAGGTCAGCGGCGGGATAATCACGCGCATCGCTTGCGGGATAACGACGAGATCGAGTGTCGGGCCTGGCCTCATGCCGAGCGCATAAGACGCCTCGGTCTGCCCTTTGCTCACGGCTTGGATGCCGGCGCGCACAACTTCGGCGATGAAGGCTGCCGTGTAGATCACGAGACCGACCACCAAAGCCACGAATTCAGGCAGGATCTGCAAACCGCCCGCGATGTTGAACCGTCCGAGTGTCGGATAGGTGAAGCTGAGCGGCTGTCCCGCGAGGAAATAAACGGCCAGTGGAAAGACCACGATCAGCCCCAACGCCACGGGAAAGTACCGTGCCTGTTCGCCGGTGGAGGCCTGCCGCTTCTTCGCCCAACGCCCAAACAACCAGAAGCCGACCAAGCCCAGTGCCAGCGCGACCCAGACATAGGTAAAGTTAGCGCCAGCAGTCGGATCCGGCACAACAAGTCCGCGTCGATTGAGGAAAGAGCCAAAAGGCAGCTCGATGCTGTCGCGGACCTGCTCAGGCAGGGCTTTCAGCACCGCATTGTACCAGAACAGCAATTGTAGCAGCAGCGGTGTGTTCCGGATCACTTCCACGTAGATCGCGGCGATCTTGTTGACGAGCCAGTTTTTCGACAGCCGTGCAACGCCGATGATAAAGCCAAGGAAGGTCGCGAGCACGATGCCGATGACGGCGACCAGCAAGGTGTTCCACAAGCCGACCCAGAATGCCCGGCCATAGGTGGAAGTGTTCGAATACTCGATCAGCCTTTGGCCGATATCGAAACCGGCGGTGACATTCCAGAAGCCGAAACCAGAAGCGATTTTTTGCTTCTGCAGGTTGTCGATCGCGTTTGTCGCCGCTGAATAAAACAGAAAGGCAACGCCGAGAAACAGAGCAATTTGAAAAAGATAACCCCGTTTAACAGGGTCATTCCAAAAGGCGACTTTGGGTCGGCTATCGGCCGCTTCAGTCGCCGAGGCATTGGTATTTGCCACGGATTTGTTCTCCCCAGAACACGGCGGCTCTCCATCCGCCGGCACAGCGCTCTTGCAAGCGCCAACCCCTCAAACCCACTTCGCTATCCCGCTCGTCCCGTGAGAGGCTTCGGCTTCCCCTGCCGACATTGGACCTCTAGCGGTTCCGCGCAAGCGAAAGCCGGCTCAACTTTCAGTCGATCATGTCAGAAGCCCGGATGCAAGACGTGATCTCTTCACCCCCACTGCCGCGAGGGAAATCAGCCCAATTCATCGGATTGTCATGAAAAACGGGGGCACCCCAAAGGGCACCCCCGAATGTCATCGCCACCAATTAGCGGATCGGCGGGGCGTATTGCAGGCCGCCCTTGTTCCACAGCGCGTTGACGCCGCGGGCAATCTTCAAGCGCGAGCCGTTGCCGACGTTGCGATCAAAGCTCTCGCCGTAATTGCCGACATGCTTGATCACGCGATAAGCCCAATCATTCGTGAGGCCAATGGCTTCACCGAACTTGCCTTCGACGCCGAGCAGGCGCTTGATTTCCGGGTTGGCGGATTTCAGCTGCTCGTCCACATTGGCTTTGGTCACGCCGAGTTCCTCAGCGGTGATCATCGCATAATGGGTCCACTTGACGATATCGTTCCACTGGGCATCGCCCTGGCGAACGGACGGGCCAAGCGGCTCTTTCGAGATGATTTCCGGCAGAACGACGTGATCATCCGGGTTCGTCAGCTTGAGGCGCT
>JBOFZC010000116.1:0-12633 GCA_051654985.1 Rhabdaerophilum sp. | reverse complement strand
AAGCCGCTGAAAGTTACGCATTACGCGAAGTTCTCCTACGACGATTTCGGCCTTTGGAGCAGTGAAATCGCGCGCATCCTTGAGCAGGATTGGCGCAACAATGGTGAGAATGGCGCTCGCCCCGATGGCTCGGCGCGGGTTTTCCGACGCGATCTCGTCGCGGTCGATATCGAGGTTGCAGGGCGACCGCTGACGATTTTCAACTGTCACCTGAAATCAAACGCCAGTGGTGGGCGCGACAAAGCCTTCATCGTTCGCGAGGCAGAGGTGCAGGCTTTGGTCGCGGTTCTGCGGCGGCACTTTCCGGATCCTGCATCCGCAAACTGGGTGATCTGCGGCGATTTCAACGATTACGTCGAGGTCGACGGCTCACCGGAGATGTACAACCTTCGAAACGGCCAGCTCTATCGCACAACCCTGCTGCCGATCGTCGAAGGCCTTCAGGCTTTTGATGTTTGTCGCTGGATCGACAATCCCGCCGACCGCTGGACCAGCTATTTTCCAGCGGAAGATATTCACTCGCAGCTTGATCATATCTTCATCTCGCCCGCTCTTCATGCGGCAAACCATCCTCGCCCGGCTGAGGCACGCCGCCCGCGCATCATCCGCGAGGGATTGCCCTGGTCGGTGCCGCGTGCTCCGCAACGCTATCCCGGCGTGGGGCTCGGTGATCCCAAGGCATCCGACCATGCCGCGATCGCGGTGACGCTCGAAATCCCCTGACGATGATCGGCCAGGATCGCTGATCCATTCATCAAATTTTCGCGCTGGACAGCCAAGCCGCTCCTGCTTGATCTTGCTTGCATGGCCATTCTTTCGATCCAAAGCCATGTGGCCTATGGCCATGTCGGCAACGCCTCCGCGGTTTTTCCCATGCAGCGGCTGGGCGTGGAGGTGTGGCCCGTCCACACCGTGCAATTCTCCAATCACACGGGGTATGGCGCCTGGCGCGGGTTGGTGTTCGAGGCTTCGTTGATCTCGGAATGCGTGACGGGCATCGCGGAACGCGGCGTCCTCGGTCAATGCGAAGCCGTGCTCTCGGGCTACATGGGCTCACCTGAAACGGGTGCCGCAATCCTTGATGCTGTCTCGCGTGTGCGGGCCGAAAATCCGAAGGCGCTCTATGCCTGCGATCCGGTGATCGGCGATGTTGGGCGCGGGATTTTCGTCCGCCCTGGTATCCCTGAATTCTTCCGTGAAAAGGCCGTGGCAGTCGCCGATATCATCACGCCGAACCAGTTCGAGCTGAGCTTTCTGGCGAATCGCGAGATTGCGACACGTGCTGATCTCGCCAAGGCTTTGGCGCTCGTGCATGCGATGGGGCCGAGGGTGATCCTCGTCACCTCGCTGATGCTGGAAGATACGCCAGATGATGCGCTTGATCTCGCTGTTTCAACGCGTGAAGGCGGGCTTTATCGGCTGCGCACACCAAAGCTCGATTGCAATGTGAATGGCGCTGGCGATGCCATCATGGCCCTGTTTCTCGTGCATATACTACGCACAAGTGACCCAATCTTGGCGATGCAGCTTGCGGGTTCCTCGATCCACGGCCTGCTGCAGAAAACCATTGCTGCTGGCAGTCGGGAAATTCTCACCGTTGCGGCCCAGCAGGAATTTGTCACGCCCAGTCGGATTTTCTCGGTTGAGAGGTCGTCATGACAATAAAAAAGGCCGGGCGAACCCGGCCTCTCTTCAGGCGAAATGAAGTGCGATCAGAAGCGGATTTTGTCTTTGATCGCGTCTTCGGCATTCTTCGGTACGACATTGCGCGCGACGAAATCGTTCCAATCCTTGAAACGGCCATTCTTGGTGCGCGCTTCAATGATCGCCTTGGCACGGGCCGGGCCGATCTGCGGGAGCTTGTCGAGCTCGTTTTCCGGCGCGGTATTGAGGTTCACGAGCTGGCCCTGCTGGGCAGGGCGCTGCGCGGGAGCGGTCGTCGCTGCGGGAGCCGGGGCGGTGGTGCGCGGGGCGGTCTGGGCCGGAGCAGGAGCAGCCGGAGCCGACGGCTGAGCCGGGCGCGGAGCAGTCTGTGCCGGGGCTGGCGCGGTCTGCGCGAAAGCACCCGAAGCGAGGACGAGAGCGGCCACAGTGCCGGCCAGAGCGGTTTTGATCATCATCGAATGACACTCCTTTGAGTGTGTAGCCCCCGGGATTGCACAATGTGAGCCGGCGCGCGGGATCGCGTTCGGATCAAGCAGGACGGAGTTTTTTTCTTCCCCCGAACCTCACGTTAGAAGCTATTGCAGTGGAAGTGAACTGCCATGCAACACATCGTTTCGCTGCCGTTCATCTCTCGGCTGAGCTGGCTAAGTGTGATCAGTCGAGCCTAGTTTATACAAACGGCTTGCCTCTTATGGCGGCTTCGGCACAACAAAATTGTGACAAGGATTAACAACATGCGGCGCCGCTTTCACACGCTCGATGTTTTCACCGACAAGCGCTTCGAGGGCAATCCGCTTGCTGTCGTGCTGGATGCGGAAGGGCTCGATGATGCGGCCATGCAAACCGTCGCGCGTGAATTCAACCTGCCGGAGACCGTGTTTGTTTTCCCGCCACGCGATTCGTTGAATTCGGCCGCGCTCCGGATTTTTACGCCGGCGAACGAGCTTCCCTTCGCCGGCCATCCAACAATAGGCACGGCGATCTTGCTCGCGGAATTGCGCGCGGGGGCGATGCTGGGAGGAGCGGGCATCACCATTGCGCTCGAAGAGAAAATAGGCCTCGTGAAGGTCGACGTCACCCGTCAGCCGGGGCGAACGGCGCGGGCCGTGTTCAGCCTTCCGGTCTTGCCGAAAATGCTCGATCACGTGTTTGATCCCGTGATCGTCGCGCGCGCCATCGGGCTCGATCCGGCAGAGATCGGCTTTGGCGCGCATGGCATCGCGACTTGGAGCGCCGGCGTGCCTTTCGTGATGGTGCCGATCCGCTCGCTTGAGGCGATCGGGCGCGCCGGATATGCCGATCCCAAGGCATGGAAGGAGGCATTCGGCGTCACCGGCAAGGGTGCGGCATATCTCTACACCCGCGAAACCGTGGACCCGGCGCACCATGTTCATGCCAGGATGTTTGCACCCGCGATGGGAATATCCGAAGATCCTGCGACCGGTTCGGCCGTTGCGGCCTTTGCCGGTGTAGCCGCCACTTGCGAATTGCCCGAAGATGGCGTGCATCAGCTTGTGATTGAGCAAGGCTTTGAGATGGGTCGACCCAGCCTCATTGCGCTCGATCTTGATATCCAGCATGACGGGCTGGTCGCGGCGGCCATTGGCGGCAGCGCGATCCGCATGAGCGAAGGCATGCTGCTGTGAGTGAATTCGAGATTCTCGATCTCGACGCGATCGACGCTGTTCTCGAGCCCTATGACTGGGTTTTCCCGCGAGAGCACGAGGCTGAAATTCAAGAAATTTGGGCACGTGAAACGGCTGGAAAGCCGCATATGTTCAATGGTCGCGTGCTCATCCAGCATCGGGGAAATGTGAATGGGCGCGTTTTTCACGCGGGCTATTCCGAGGTCGATTATAAAAGTTTTCTGGCGTGGCATCGCCTGGGACATCCGCGCCCACAAGTGAGAAACGGCTTCGCGATGGCGGCATTGCGCGCGTCCGATGGTGCTTATCTGCTCGGCGAGATGGGCCCGCACACCGCCAATGCAGGGAAAATCTATTTCGCGGCGGGGACACCAGATTTCGACGATGTCATCGGCGGTCAGGTCGATCTTGCGGGTTCTGTTCTGCGCGAAATGAGTGAGGAAACGGGATTGCTTGCATCCGAAGTGAACGTCTCGGAGAGCTGGACGGCGATACTAGGCTCAATCCGCGTCGCCTTCATGCGTCCGGTTGCGATCGATCTCTCGGCCCATGAGGCGCGCGCGCTGATGCTCGAACGGATGAAAAGCCTGCCCGAGGAAGAACTCGTTGATATTCATATCGTGCGCTCGCCTGCCGATATCGATGAATCCCGGATGCCCGGTTTCCAGCAGGTCTATCTGCGTCACGTTTTCGGCGGCTGATCAGCCCGGATAGCCGAATCGCGCACGCGTGGTACGCACATGCGCACTGGCTCCACCGGCATTGCCGGATGCACACATCGCATCCGCTGTGCGCATCTCTGCCTCGATCTGGTCGAAGACGGTCTTGGTCGTATGCCCCGTTTCGATATCGTTTTTCATGATGGCCCTGAAACGCGCGACATCGGCCGAGCAGCCCGTTCCCTCGGGCAGTCTGAAACCGGCCGGAGTGATTGACACACCGCGTGGCTCTGTCGTCGCGGCAGCCTGCGGACGCGGGGTTTCCGTTGTGTTGCAGGCTCCAAGGGCCAGCAAAGCGGCAAGAAAAACGACACGCTGATGCATGTGAAATCTCTCAAGAATCGAGGGCAACGACGCTGTTTTAGAGCCTGCAATTGCGTTGTCCAACGCCATTCACTGATTTCCGCCTGGCATTTGCGCCGGACCTTGGTTTTGCCACTGCCGCCCCGCATGCGATGGTAGTGTACCAAAAAGCATGCCGCTTGCGGCGCGAAAGCGAACCGATATGCCATGCTCCGATGCGTCACCGCGTGCTGTCTGAGCTCGAAGAAAACAGGAGTTGGGAAGCAGAGTTAACAGATGAATACTCTAGAAAAACAGCAGCTTATAGCGAGAATGCACGTTAAGGGCTGAAATTCTGAACGCGATCGTCGGTTTTCGCAAGCCAGTGTTGCCCAAAATACACTTGTTGTTCACCCCCGAGACCTATAGGAGTCCCGCGTCAGGCAAGAGCAGCGGATCGGCATCGTGTCCCGAGTAGTGGCAAAATTGGAGCGTTCGGTCGCCCAGCTGTCCCATATGAATGGGATGGTTGCCATCTATGCATCGCTCATTCTCGCTCTCCTTCTCCTTAGTGGCCCCTGAGGGTCGTCTGGGCTTGTGGCCTGGGCTCTCAGGGGGTAGCGCGCAATAAAATTTCCCGCTACAACACCCGCAATCCCGGCGATTCAGACATCCCATCCGGCGCGGGCACGAGACAAGAAGGATCATTTCCATGTCCAAGGACCGCGTCCTGATTTTTGACACCACCCTGCGTGACGGCGAGCAATGCCCCGGCGCAACCATGACCTTTGAAGAAAAACTGGAAATCGCCGATTTCCTTGACGCCATGGGCGTCGATGTGATCGAAGCCGGCTTCCCCATCGCCTCGGATGGCGATTTCGAGGCTGTCACAGCCATCTCGAAGCGCGTGAAGAACGCCTCCGTAGCGGGCCTCTCGCGTGCCGGCTTCAAGGATATCGACCGTGCCGGTGAAGCGGTGAAGCACGCGAAGAACCCGCGCATCCACACCTTCATTTCCACCTCGCCGGTGCATATGAAATACAAGCTCCAGAAGGAGCCGGATGCCGTTTTGCAGCTCGTGATCGACTCAGTTGCCCGCGCGCGCAACATCGTGCCGAATGTCGAATGGTCGGCTGAAGATGGCACCCGCACCGAGATGGATTTCCTCTGCCGCTGCGTCGAAGCCGCGATCAAAGCCGGGGCGAACACCATCAACATCCCCGATACCGTGGGCTACACCACACCCGATGAATATCGCGCCTTGTTCGAAACCGTGCGCAATCGCGTCCCGAATTCTGACAAGGCGATTTTCTCGGTGCATTGCCATAATGATCTCGGCATGGCGGTCGCGAATTCCATCGCCGGCGTGATGGGCGGTGCGCGCCAGATCGAATGCACGATCAACGGCATCGGCGAGCGCGCGGGCAATGCGGCACTCGAAGAGATTGTGATGGCGCTGAAGACGCGCGGCGATGCCTTTCCGTTCGAAACGGGGATCGAGAGCACGATGCTCAACCGCGCTTCGAAGCTCGTCTCGGCCGCCACGTCATTCCCGGTGCAGTACAACAAGGCGATCGTGGGTCGGAACGCCTTCGCGCATGAGAGCGGCATCCACCAGGATGGCATGCTGAAAAACACCCAGACCTACGAGATCATGACGCCCGACTCGGTGGGTGTGTCGAAGACCTCGCTTGTCATGGGCAAGCATTCGGGCCGCAACGCCTTCCGCGACAAGCTCAAGCAGCTGGGTTACGAGGTTTCCGACAATCAGTTGGAAGATGCCTTCGTGCGTTTCAAGGCGCTCGCGGACCGGAAAAAGGTGATCTACGACGAGGATATCGAGGCGTTGGTCGATGAAAACCTCGCCACCTCTGAGGATCGCGTGAAGGTCGTCGCCCTCACGGTGATCGCCGGTACGATGGGCCCGCAATCCGCGACTTTGACGCTCGATCTCGAGGGGCAGCATCGGACAGTGCAATCCACCGGCAACGGCCCGGTGGATGCCACCTTCAATGCGATCCACGCGCTTATCCCGCATGAGGCGAAGCTGGAGCTCTATCAGGTCCATGCGGTCACCGAGGGCACGGATGCGCAGGCGGAAGTTTCCGTTCGCCTCGCAGATAGCACCGGCCGTCTCTACACGGGACGCGCGGCGGATCCCGATACGCTCGTTTCCTCGGCGAAGGCCTATATCGTGGCGCTGAACAAGCTCACGAACACGCGTGGTGCGCGTGGTTCGGTGCGGGTTCATTCGACGCATGGTGTGTGAGCCCACATACCCCTTCTGAGATTGATGAAGGCCGGGCTTGACCCAGCCTTCTTTTTTAGTTGAACCCAAGGAAGATGGTCCCTTTGGAGCATAAAATGCGTCTCGGCATTGATCTCGGCGGCACCAAGATTGAAATCATCGCGCTCGATGATGCGGGCAACGAGCTTTTCCGCCATCGGATAGAAACGCCGCGCGGCTCTTATCGCGGCATTGTCGAGGCTTTGGGTGCGATTGTTGGCGAAGCGGAAGCGCGCCTCGTGCGCCTCGGCCATGTCGGGCCGCATTCGGTCGGGATTGGCATTCCCGGTGCGATCTCGCCGTTCGATGGTCTGGCGATGAATGCCAACTCGACGGAGATCAATGGTCAACCGCTCTTGCAGGATATCGAGGTTCGGCTCGGCCGCTCGATCCGAATCGCGAATGATGCGAATTGCCTCGCAGTGTCTGAAGCGGTCGATGGCGCAGGGGCGGGGCAGCGCGTGGTGTTTGCGGCCATTCTCGGCACCGGCACCGGTGCGGGCATCGCGATCGATGGCGCGGTTTGGGATGGCCCGCACAAAATCGGCGGGGAATGGGGCCATAACCCGTTACCTTGGCCAAGCCTCGACGAGTTAACGAGCGGCACGTCATGCTGGTGCGGCAAGCCGCTCTGTATCGAAACCTGGGTTTCGGGCACGGGCTTCCAGAACGACTTCCGGCGTGCCAGCGGCCGCGCGCTCAAAGGGCCCGAGATCATAGCCGCGTGTGAAACGGGTGATGCTGAGCCAATCGCTGCCTTCGAGCGTTATGTTTCCCGCCTCGGTCGATCCCTTGCGCATGTCGTCAACATTCTCGATCCGGGTGTGATTGTGCTGGGTGGCGGGATGAGCCGTATCGACGCGCTTTACGATCGCCTGCCGGCAGAGATCGCGCGCTGGGCCTTCACGAAGCGTTTCACGACACCGATCCGCCCGGCGCAGCATGGCGATAGCTCCGGCGTGCGCGGCGCGGCGTGGTTATGGGGGAAGTGATCGAAGACGACGACTTGAAGGTGCGCCGGAACAGCTCAACTACATTTCGAAAACCACGCCCGGTTTTCCTGCTGGACATTGCCGCGCAAATGCCCTAGCAACCCGCTTCCTCGCGAGCCCACGGGCTTTGTTGCGGACGGGTGATTAGCTCAGTTGGTAGAGCAGCTGACTCTTAATCAGCGGGTCGAAGGTTCGAGCCCTTCATCACCCACCATTAATCTTAGAAAAATGTCAGCGGTCCCATATTCTGTAGACGTTGTCATGCGGGCCACAATCCGCAACTTCGTAATGGTCCTGACCGAGCTTGATCACGATGATCCGGTCCCCGCGCTTACCATTGATGATAAAGGCCGATGGGTGCCCTTTCAGCGTTCTGAAATTAAGGGACGGAAGATGTGGGGTATTTCTAAATTTTACGAGCGCATCTTGGGCTGCCTTTTGCCGGTCGGGAGGCAATCGCTTGAGGGCATCCAAAAATCGCTGTGAGATATCGAGCCTCAATATCAGCCGCCCAATTCCCCACGAAGAAATTTTTCGAGTTTCTTGGCATCTGTGAATGAAGCGACAGGAGCAGCTCTGCTGTGTTCTGCCCGCAAGGCTCTAAGGAATAGCGCAAATTCGAGCCTCTCGTCGGTTTGGGCGCGGCTCGTTGCCCCCAACGTCCGATTAAGTTCTGCCATAAACGGCTTCAGGCCCGGCACGTGTTTTTCAATCTCTTTGGTTGCCTTCCGAAGACGCTTGAGGCGACGTGAAATCTCAATCGCAGCGTTTTCCGTCTGTTCCTCAATGGCTTCAATCAAATTGCTCAAAGCGACAAGATGATCCGAGAGCACCTCATGGCTTGAAAAAGCCGACCAAAGTTGCTCGCGGATAACCGCTCCGCGCGCCTTCATTGCCGCTAACTCGATCGCCTCGCGTTCCAGACTTGCTTTCAATTTGTTCCTGAATTCCGAATGCTCCTTTTGCAAAACTTCAGCGACCAACCACACAAGGTCGGCTGGCGGCGAAGTTGCAACTGCGTGCTTCGTAGCGCTGGACAGGGCTTCTTGGATCATGCCGCACGTAATAACAGAGTGCCATTTGACAGTCCATAAACCCTGTTCGGTTCGGCTATGCACTCCTCACGCCAGCTGTCTTCATGGCGTCATATTTCTGGATGTGAGCCAGAACGAGGCTTCGGGCGCGCACCACCCCGGTTGCGGGAGAGATGGCGCGCGCCCGAAAGGGAAATTCTGCTGTGGTTTTCTCAATGTCGATTGGCCAATTTCTGCGACATGGCCAAATCGTCGACTTCTTGAAATGACAATGGCAATAATATAGTCCCAATGTCAAATTATATCTTCATGCTGTACTCGAATATCGAGGCGTGTTGGCGGAATTCGCTCGTCTTTCTCGATAAAGCGAGGCTGGCCAGCGAGGTGGGAGTCGCGCTGGCATGAGCTCAAGCGCCCGCGAGCGCTCACGATCTGAAGAAATCGGTCAATCCGAGATTTAGGATTTCAGCCGTCGGTGTTTGCCGAAAGCGAAGCGCCCGCACGCCGCAAGGCGACATCGAGCCGCGCCTCTGATTTTTTCAGCTCATCAAGCGCTTGACGGACAAAAGCGATATGCGACTCGGCAGCGCGCTGTGCAGCTGCGGGGTCACCCATGATAATCGCGTCGAAAATCGCACGGTGTTGCTGCACTGTGGCCTCGCGATAGCCCACACGGGGGTAAAGCGTTTTGCGGTTGTAGAACACGTCGTTGCGCAGCAGTTCCGCCATGCCGCGCATCACATGCAAAATGGTGAGGTTATGGCAGGCTTCGTAAATCGCGATGTGAAAATCCGCATCAGCATGGGCTTCTTCGAGCGGATCGGCCTTTTCATGGCACGCAAGTACGCGCGAAAAAGCACGGCGTAGGGCGTCGCGATCGAGATCTGTGGCGCGCAGTGCGGCGAAATAAGCCGCAGCGCCCTCGAGGACGCCGCGAAATTCGAGATAATCGTCAAAGACGTTCGGATCGGAGCGAAAGAGGGCCACCAGCGGATCGCGGATCGTCTGCTCCGTTGCATCAGCGACATGCACGCCACCGCGCTGCACTTTGAGCAGCCCTTCCTCTTCCAGAGCGATCAGTGCGTCGCGGATTGTCGGGCGTGAGGTCTCGAATTCCTCTGCCAATTGACGCTCAGCCGGCAAGCGATCTCCAGGGCGTAGCGAGCCCTCCAGAATGAACTTGCGGATTTTGTCGGCAATGTCATCGGCGAGACGCCGCTGTTTGACGGGCTGGAATCGCATGGGTCTGTTGATCCTCTCCCCGTCTTTTTTGCACGAGCGCCAAAGGGGAGGCAAGCATCGGAAAATATTAACAATGGACAGAAAAATAGACAATGGATAATGATCTGCTCTGCCGATCAAGGGCACCAGGGCCCAGGGGCAGTAAATCGCCGAGGCCGCTCATGCATTTTGCAAGACCAATCCTACGAACATCCCCCTTGCAGGCCGAAATACGGCTTTTGGACGCCATGCTCGCGACCGTCATAGAGGCGGCGCAGCCGACCCATCTGGTTGAAGCAAACTTGCCTGTCGCGCCGCGCGGGCGCACGATCATCGTTGGCGCAGGCAAGGCGTCCGGCGCAATGGCATGCGCTTTCGACGCGCATTGGCACGCTCCACTGGAAGGTGCAGTCGTTATTCCGCGTGGTTCGCCGCTCTATCAAGGTCGTATCCAGCTTCTCGAAGCTGCGCACCCGGTTCCCGATGCAGGTTCAGCCGCAGCGGCGGAGGCGATGATTGCGGCGATCGCCGGTGCCGGGCCAGATGACCTGATCGTTGCGCTGATCTCGGGCGGGGGGTCTTCGCTGCTCTGCAAGCCGGTGAAGGGGTTGACCCTCGCAGACAAACAGGGCGTCAACGATGCCCTGCTGGCCAGCGGTGCCTCGATCAGTGAGATGAATACCGTGCGCAAGCACCTCTCATGCGTCAAGGGTGGGCGGTTGGTGCCAGCGGATTGCTCGATACCGATTGTTGCCTTGCTGATGTCCGATGTGCCGGGTGACGACACCTCGGTGATTGCCTCCGGGCCGACTGTACCGGATCCGACGACGCTCGCCGATGCTTTGGCTGTGCTTGCCCGCTACCGGATTGTTTTGTCGGATCAGGTCCGTGCGGCCTTGCTCGATCCTGAGAATGAGACACCAAAGCCAGATGATCCACGTTTCGTGCGCGTTCAAAATCGTGTGATCCTCACGCCGGATAAAGCGATCTCGACCGCTATTCCTTTGGCGAAGGAGGCCGGATACGAGGTGCTCTACCTCGGTGATCAGATCGAGGGCGATGCCGAGCATGTCGCGCGGGATCACGCCCGCCTTGCGTTCGAAATGCGTGCTTTGGAGCGCCGTGTCGCCATCATCTCGGGTGGTGAAACCGGGGTGCGCACGAGCGGCGTGAGTGGAGCGCGTGGCGGGCGGAACTCCCATTACGCGCTGGCGCTTGCCCTGGCGCTGAACGGTGTGCCTGGCATCCATGCGATCGCAGTGGATACCGATGGTATCGATGGCAAAGGCGGGCATGCCGGCGCGCTGGTGACACCGGATACTCTCGCGCGTGGAGCGCAGGCCGGTATGAGCGCCACGCGCCTGCTGGAAGAGACAAATTCCTACGCGTTCTTCGAGGCCATCGGCGATCTGATCATCACCGGTCCGACAGAAACGAACGTGAATGATTTCAGGGTGATCCTGATCGATCCCTGAAATGATGGGCCTCCGAAAGGTTTGCGCTTTTTCGCGCGCTCCCGCACACTCCTTTCCGGCAGGCCAGCGTGATCCATCTCTGAGCCTGAACCCGCCGGAATGAAGCGGGCAGCCAGGGAGGGCAGATGCGCACGCGTGTTGCGATTATTGGATCAGGTCCGGCAGGATTGCTGGTGGGTGCGATCCTGACGCGCGCGGGCATCGACAATGTCATTCTCGAGCGCCGCTCGCGGGATTATGTGCTCGGTCGGATCCGCGCCGGTGTGCTTGAAGATGCGACCGTCAAACTGTTGCTCGATCTGGGCGCAGGCGCGCGATTGATGCGCGAAGGTCTGCCCCATCATGGCTTTGCGATCCATTTCCATGGCGCGGCCCTGCGCATCGACCTCGATGCTCTCACCAATGGCCGTTCGGTGGTGGTCTATGGCCAGACGGAAGTGACGCGCGATCTGATGGATTTGCGCCAAGAGAGCGGTGCCGAAACCATCTTCGAGGCCGAGAATGTCGTGCTGCGCGATTTCGATCGCGGCCGGCCGTATGTCACCTGGCAGAAAGATGGATTCGCGCGTCGCATGGAATGCGATTTCATCGCTGGCTGCGATGGTTATCATGGCGTGAGCCGTGCGAGCATCCCGGCGGCCGCTCTTCGCACCTTCGAGCGCGCTTATCCGTTCGGTTGGCTGGGGGTTTTGGCCGATGTGCCGCCTTGCGACCCCGAGTTGATCTACGCTGCGCATTCCAGAGGCTTTGCACTGTGTTCGATGCGTTCAGCCAAGCGCAGCCGCTATTACATCCAATGCGCGGCGGATGAAGATGTCACGGCCTGGAGCGACCAATTTTTCTGGGACGAATTGCGCCGCAGGCTCGACCCGAGAACTGCGGAGAAGGTTGTCACCGGCCCCTCGATCGAGAAATCGGTTGCGCCCTTACGCAGTTTTGTGGCCGAGCCCTTGCGGTTTGGGAAACTGTTTCTTGCCGGCGATGCCGCTCATATCGTGCCACCGACGGGCGCCAAGGGGCTCAATCTTGCGGCACGTGATGCGCACCAGCTCGCTCAGGCTCTAGTGGAATTCTATCTCCAGCGCTCCACTCATGGCATCGATACCTATTCACAAACCGCGTTGGAACGCATCTGGAAGGTCGAGCGCTTTTCCTGGGCGATGACAACGATGCTGCATCGCTTCGAGCAGTTCACGCCGTTTGAAGAGCGGATGCAGGGGGCGGAATTTCGGCAATTGCAAACGTCAGAGACCGCGCGCCGGCTGCTGGCGGAGAGTTATGTCGGCGTCCCGTGAAGGTTGCATCCGAACAT
>JBOFZC010000115.1:0-3702 GCA_051654985.1 Rhabdaerophilum sp. | reverse complement strand
GCATCGTCGAGCCGCCGCAGCGCACCGCCGAAAGCAAAACAATCATCTGAGAGCTGCGCCATGCCTCACCCGTTCAAGACGTCATCACGCGGCATTGCGAGCGAGATCGCGAGATCGGCGATTGCAGCAATGTCATCGAGATGGACTTGTGGCAGCGCGCTCTCGGGGAAGGCCATATCCGCCGCAATCGCGCGGATATAGGGGTCGCTGGGGTGGAGTGGCTCGCGGGCATTCGCAGCTCGGAAAATCTCGATTTTCGGATGACTCTCGCGTTTGAAGCCCTCGACAAGCACGAGGTCGCATTCCCCAAGGCGCGCGAGCAATTGCCTCAGCGTGAATTCCGGCGCACCGCGCAATTCATGGATCAGCGCGAAACGGTTGGCGGAGGAGACCAGGATTTCCGACGCTCCCACCATACGGTGCGTGTAACTGTCCTTGCCCGGTTGATCGATATCGAAGCCGTGATGCGCGTGCTTGATGGTGGAAACGCGCAAGCCACGCTCGATGAGGACAGGAATGAGCTTCGACACCAATGTGGTTTTGCCCGCTCCGCTCCAGCCCGCAATGCCGATGACACGCACGATGATTCCCTTTCCTCGACCCAAAACAAGAAAGGGCGCTCGCGCGCCCTTTTCAAGTTCTCATTTCAGTTCGAGGCCATCGCCTATTCGGCGGGATGCATCTGGGCGGTGCCCTTTTTCATCTCTTCCTCAACCCACAGGCCGTGGTGCTCTTTGGCCCAGTTGAGGTCGACCTCGCCCGAACCCATCGCATCAAACGCGCCTTCCATACCGACCGAGCCGATATAGGCGTGGGCGAACATCAGGGCGATCAGCACGAAGGCGACAACGCCGTGGATGGTCGCCTGCCATTGCACATCGGCGAGCGTGGTGTTGTAGGGGAAGATCAGATACCAGCCCGAAAGCGAGAGCCAGAAGCCGCCGATCACCACCGACCAGAACACGATCTTCTGGCCGCCATTGAAACGCTTCGCCGGCGGATGATGACCTTTCCCGATAAGACCGCCACCAGCTGCAAACCATTTGAGATCCGATACAGCCGGAATGTTGTCCTTCACCCAGACGAGGAAGACCAGCAACACGCCGATCATGAAAGCGAAGCCCACGTAGTTGTGGATGTATTTCGCGTATTGCGCCCATGCTGCAAAGGCTTCTGGCCCCATAATGGGCGTAAGAAGCGTCTTGCCAAAGGTGATGTTGGCACCTGTGATGGCGAGGATGATGAAGCTTGTTGCCGTCGTCCAATGCGCGAAACGCTCGATCGAATTGAAGCGCAAGATCTTCTGGCCAGACAGGCCGGCATCAATCCGGATTTTACCGCGCAGCATGTAAAACAAGGCCAGCAGGATCAACATGCCGAGAACGGCATAAGTGCCAAGTTTAGGCAGTGTTTCCTGATTGAAACTGCGCCAGTCGCGCCCCGGCTGGATCAGGCTCGCGGCTTTTGGATCCGGGATTGAGATACGGCCAGTGAGCTGACCACCCGGCTGCAACGCGCGGAGCAATTGCTCCTCCTGCACCGATTGCGCGGTGGGATTGACGCTGGTTGGCTGCTGCGCGCCTGCTGGCACGGTGATGACGATGAAAGCCAGCAGCATGGCTGCAAAGCCGCCGCCGATGAGCTGTGCGAAGGTCTTCTTCAACATGGCCTCCCCTGTTTCTTGTATGGCTGGGAGAGAGGCGGGTAACCCCGCCTCACACGCTCTCGTTTTGTCGCTCAGATGGCGATCGTTTCTTTATAGGCGACCTTCCAGCCCCAAGCGCCGGAGCCGTAGCCGCGCTTGGCTACCCGCTCCTTGTAGATTGAGGCGATGATGTCGCCGTCGCCCGCCAGAAGCGCTTTGGTGGAGCACATCTCGGCGCAAAGCGGCAACTTGCCTTCGGCGAGGCGGTTGCGACCGTATTTGTCGAGCTCCGCCTGGGTGTTGTCGGCTTCCGGGCCACCCGCGCAGTAGGTGCACTTGTCCATCTTGCCGCGTGAGCCGAAATTGCCGGTTTTCGGATATTGCGGCGCGCCGAACGGGCAAGCGTAGAAGCAATAGCCGCAGCCGATGCACAGGTCCTTCGAGTGCAACACCACCGCATCTGCCGTGGTGTAGAAGCAGTTCACCGGACACACGGAAGCGCAGGGCGCATCCGTGCAGTGCATGCAGGCCATTGAGACCGAGCGCTCACCCGGCTTGCCGTCATTGATGGTGACGACACGTCGCCGATTAATGCCCCACGGCACTTCGTGCTCGTTCTTGCAGGCGGTGACGCAGGCGTTGCACTCGATGCAGCGGTCTGCGTCGCAAAGGAATTTCATGCGAGCCATGTTCGATGTCCTCCTTTATGCCGCACGGATCTGGCAGAGCGTGACCTTGCCTTCATGCATGCCGGTCACGGGGTCGTAGCCATAGGTGGTAACAGTGTTGACGCTTTCGCCGAGCACATAAGGATCGGTGCCCTTCGGATATTTCGAGCGCTGATCTTCGCCCATGAACCAGCCGCCGAAGTGGAACGGCATCCAGGCGACGCCCTTGCCGACACGCTCGGTCACGAGGGCTTTCATCCGCGCTTTTGAGCCACTTTCGGGGCCGGTGACCCAGACCCACGCGCCATCGCGGATACCGCGATCGGCAGCGTCGGCGACGCTGATCTCGACGAACATGTCCTGCTGGAGTTCGGCGAGCCAGGGGTTGGAGCGTGTTTCCTCGCCGCCACCCTCATATTCCACGAGACGACCCGAGGAGAGGATGATGGGGAAGTCTTTCGCGACACCCTTGTCGACCGCAGCTTTTTGGACCGTTGCACCGATGTTCGGCACGCGGAACTGACGGCCATCCGGCCTCGTCGGATATTTTGCGACAAGATCCGTGCGCGGCGAATAGATCGGTTCGCGATGCACGGGGATCGGATCGGGCAAGTTCCAGGCATTGACGCGGGCCTTGCCGTTGCCGAACGGGATACATCCATGTTCGAGCGCCACGCGCTGGATGCCGCCGGAAAGGTCAATCGACCAAGCCACGTTATCCGGGTTGTTGCCGCCGATGCGGGTGATGGTTGCAAGTTCAGCCTCGGTAAGGTCCTTGTCCCAGCCCAAGCGTTTCAAGACGCCGAGTGTGAATTGCGGATAACCGTCCTTGATTTCCGAACCTTCGGAATAGGACCCCTCAGAAAGAAGATTGATCTTCTTCTTCGAGCCATCGGCCTGTGTTTCCTCGTATTCCACGCCAAAACGGGCGCGGAATGTGCCTCCACCATCCTTCACGTGAAGGTTGGTGTTGTAGAGGATATGCGTGCCGGGATGGCGATATTCTGGCTTACCCCAGCACGGCCAAGGCAACCCGTAATAATCTCCGCCGACTTCCGGTGTGTCCTTCGGCGCACGCAAGCTAACCAGGTCGAACTTGTCCTGATGCTTCATATGCGCCTTGATGCGCTCGGGTGACTGGCCGGTATAACCGGTCGACCAACCACCGCGATTGATCTCGCGCAGGATGCTCTCGGCCTCCGGCTCGTCGCCGAACTTGCCTTTCACCATCGTGATGTTCTTGAACATCTTGTCGGCGAAGCCCAGCTTCTGAGCGAACTTGTGGAGCACCCAGTAATCATTGGCGCTTTCGAAGATCGGCTCGACGACCTTCTCGCCCCACTGGATCGAGCGGTTCGAAGCCGTGCGCGAACCTGAGCACTCGAACTG